>JAYTUQ010000360.1:0-52500 GCA_043744455.1 Saprospiraceae bacterium
TGGAGGTCACTAGCGGATTCGAACCGCTGTAGCAGGTTTTGCAGACCTGTGCCTAACCACTCGGCTAAGTGACCTTTTGTCAAATCGGGTGCAAATATAGATTTCTTTTTTTTAAATGCAAATTTATTCCTTTAAATAAAAAACATTTGAAAACCCATTCCATGCATCTGAAGTCGTATGTCTTAAACCCCAAAAGGTTAAATTTTGTTTCGTTATGCGATACATTTTTTAGAAACAATCATGATTGATAGCCAAAACATAGTTCTTAACGATATTCAACTGAACCGCTGTTTCAGCACCTTTAAAGCCCGATATTTGCTCATTTTTTAAGTGCTTTTCAGCAAATTCAGTAAATTCCTTTGACAATGGCATATAAGTCCAATGCCATTTTTCCTCTTGATAACCTGTAGCCCTCCCCTCAGTATAAGGTTGACAAAAACCATAATGTGCCGCATTTTTTTTCATCCAATCGTACATGCGTTTGCCTTTGCCTTTTTCAAAATAAGCATTTGACAGATTGTCAATATCTATATCTGTACCCCAATGATGCCGACTTGAGCCAGGCATGGAACTGAATCTCAAAATATTCTTTGCACGTGCTGTGGGGTCATCTATTTTCTTTGATAAATCCGCCCATTTTCTCTCCCAAATACCTTTTTGATAGTTGAAATTGCGCGTTGCTGAAATAATAGTCAATATCAAACCTTCTTTTTCGGCATCTGCATACATTTTTTTGAAGGCTTCGAAAGTCTCTTTGCGCAATAATAGGCTGTCTCGTTCCGCGTATTTTTTATCAACATACACAAAATCGGCGTGAAATTTAGGTTCAAACTTACCTGTAATATATTCTATCGTAATCGGCGTTTTAAGGGGTATTACTACCTTTCCTTGAACTACAATTGTTCGATTAGGCTTCAAAAATTGGAAATTTAATACGCATAAAAAAAAGATGCTGACTACAAAGACTATTTTTCTCATAAATAATGAATTTTTATTAAAAACGTAAAATTCTAAAAAAAACGGCACAATGGCACAAAAAAAACAAAGCTCATAGCATATTACATACTACGAGCTTCATAATGAATCTTACAATTTTAACCAAAACTTACTACCCAATAGGTAACAATAACTATGCCAAATTTTATTTATTCTAAGTATTACAACTATATAAATTGCTGATTTTATAGCTAATTAAATAATTATTATTTTTCAATTTTTATTAAATGTAATATTTTTTAGGTAAAATAATGTTTCAAATATATCCTTACTCAATATTTTATCCCCCCTTAGTATCGGCACTCTTTTTCGATAATTTTTCACCAATTTTTCAATGGTTGGAGAAGATTTTAGCGGATCTCTAAATGACAAGGCTTGCATGGACACCATAAACTCAATCGCGAGCAATCGCTCTAAATTCTCGACGATGCGGTGGCATTTTGTCGCTGCGTTAGCCGCCATACTCACATGGTCTTCTTGCCCATTCGATGACACAATACTATCCACCGAAGCGGGCGTTGCCAATTGCTTATTTTGACTCACTATTGACGCCGCCGTGTATTGTGCTATCATCATACCCGATTCAAGACCGCCATTTTGGGTCAAATAAACAGGCAAACCCCGTTGCCCCGACAACAACTGAAATGTACGCCTTTCGGAGATACTGCCCAATTCCGACAAGGCAATCGCCAGATAATCGAGTGCCAAAGCCAACGGTTGTGCATGAAAATTACCACCTGAAAGTATGTCATCTTCTTCTGGAAAAAGCGTCGGATTGTCTGTAACGCTGTTTATTTCCGTTTCAAAAACTTGTTCAATGTGCCGTATGGCATCCAAACTTGCGCCATGCACTTGCGGTATGCAGCGAAAAGCGTAAGGGTCTTGAACAGCCGTTTTAGTTTGTGCAGCAATTTCAGACCCCCTCAGTATGTCTCGGATTTCGGCAGCCACTTTGACGGCACCTAAATGTGGACGAACGCGCGTCAAGCGTGCATCAAATGGTTCAAGTTTGCAATCGAAAGCATCGAGTGAAATAGCCGCATTCAGATTGGCTTGTGCAAAAAGGCGTTTGGTTTCTAACAACATCCAAACACCGTAAGCTGCTGAAAATTGAGTACCATTGAGCAACGCTAAGCCTTCTTTAGCTTGTAAAACCAAGGGAATTAGCTCATTTTCGGCTAAATACTGAGGGGTCTCTATTTTTTTGTTTTTATAAAAAACAGTGCCTTCACCGATTAAAGGCAGACTCAAATGCGCCAAAGGGGCTAAATCACCCGACGCACCCAACGAACCGAGTTGATAAATAATAGGTAAAGCCTCGTCGTTGTACATCTGTATGAGCCGCTCAATGGTCTCAATGCGCACGCCGCTATATCCATAACTGAGGCTTTGGATTTTGAGCAAAAGCATGATTTTGACAATTTCTGTCGGCACCTCATCCCCAACGCCGCAAGCATGTGAACGGACGAGATTTAGCTGCAATTGTTCAATTTGGTCACCCGTAATTCGCACATTGCACAGCGACCCGAAACCTGTATTGATGCCATAGAAAGGTTGGTTGGTCTTTTTCAACTTTTGTTGCAAAAATTGATAACACCGCTCTGTATCTTTGCGGCTTTCGATGCTTAAATCGAGTTTTTGCTTGTTTTTTAAAATAAAATCAAGCTGTTCGAGGGTTAATACCTCTTTGTTTATGAAATGTATGGTCGACATTAATCGTTATTAATTTGGTTAGGAGAATTTGGTTCAACTTAACGTAATGGGCAAAATTCGGTATTTGTAGCCATTTTTTGTACTTATCAGCCAGATGCTTGGGGTTTATCCGTTAATTACAATTTAATGTTGCGTTAAATCGTTGTTAAAAAAACCAGCTATTTGTACATTCTGCATGTTTAATTAATTGATTTACAGTGATTTGCGCTGTTATGCGTTAAAAAATAAAAAAAAACATCTTGATACTGAGGGGGTATTTCTGTGTCTTAATGTTAGTACGGATTTGAAAAACCTTATTTTTGTGTCATTATTTAAAACCTTTTATAAAAATCTCTTTTAAACTTTCTAAATATGATTAAGAAAATTCTCCTTTCAGCAGCAACAATGTTGTTTTTAACCTTGTCTTTGAGTGCACAGAAAATAGCTATTATTGATGTCAATCAAGTCTTAAATGCATTGCCCGAGTACAAGCAAGCACAAGATGAATTGGATAAAATTGCGCTGAAATGGCGTGGTGATATTGCACAACAACAAGATGCCATAAAAGGGATGTACAACAAATACCAAGCAGAACAAGTCCTGATGAACGACGAAGCGCGAAAAAAACGCGAGGACGAAATTATGGGTAAAGAAAAAGAAGCGCGTGAAGCGCAACGCGTCAAATTCGGTCCTGAAGGTGAGTTGTTTAGAAAAAGACAAGAACTTGTGAAGCCGATTCAAGATAAAGTTTACACGGCTATTGAAAAATTTGCGAATGAGAAAGGCTATGATTTAATACTGGATAAAAGCAGCTCGGCGGGTTTGATTTTCGCCAATGCGACTTATGATAAGACGCAAAATATTGTGGATTTGGTTAAAAAAATGTGATTTTTTATAGCGTTCAGATAGGTTGTGCTTGATTTTTTTTAAAAAAAGTGATTATCTTAATCGAGCAACAAGGCTTTCTTTTAACTTTGCCCACTTTTTTGAAAATTTTTTCAGATATACATTTTAAAAACATTAATTAGAAAATGAAAAACGCAGTAAAAGCGATAATTCTTGTGCTTGTTAGCTTTGCAGCAACAGCAAATGCACAGCAAAAAATTGGTTACTTAAATGCTCAAGCTATCCTTGCCGATATGTCGGAAATGAAAGCCGCAGATTCTCAACTCGAAGCCTTTGCGAAGGCTTTGACCAACAAAGATTCTCTTATGGTCATTGCTTTTCAAGCAAAAGCACAAGCATTGGGCGAAGCGCAACAAAAAGGCACTAAAGCACCTGTTGAGGTAGAAAAAGAAAAAAAAGCCCTCGAAGAAGAGCAAGCTAAAATTCAGCAATATGAGCAGGAAATGCAACAACAAATGGCTGAAAAACGCAAAACATTGTATCAACCTTTGCTCGACAAAGTCAATAAAGCTATTACGGAAGTCGCAAAAGAACAAAGCTATACTTTTGTTGTAGATGTGACTTCTGGTTCTTTACTTTATGCGGATGAGAAAAATGACTTGCAAAATGCGGTTCGTCAAAAACTCGGTTTACCCGCTATCAAACAAACACCTGTTGGTGGCAAATAAGTAGCGAAAAAGTAAATTTTCCTAAAAAATACAAGGCAGTAAGCGGTTTTCCGTTTACTGCCTTTTTTATTTTTATGGCACACCATAAAATCAAATCAATCAACCGCATTTCTAATCAATTTCCTTGGATTCAACGTCTTCAAATTGAGGCTGAAAGTAATGCGATTTAAAAAACCACCCCGCTTTGACATCAAGGCTTTGAAACTATTCGGATCTTCATCCAAGGGCTTACCACTGAAATAAACAGGGATATAAATGCTCAAAGCATCACCAAAAATGTCCCATTGAATGCCGCCACTCATTAATGTTTTTGTAGCAGAACGCAAGCTCGCAGGGCGCGTGTCATTGAAAAAACCAAAATCAAAATAGGGTTTCAACTTCAAAAAACTCGGCAAATTGACGGGCAAATCAAGCGATAAATTCAAAGCAAAGACAAAACTATTGCTAAAACCCACTTCTGTCGGATTGCCAGCGGGCAAGGCGAATTTCATCCCCCCCTCAGTAGTCGGGTCAATTTGCTGACTCGCTATCGTCGTTTCTGCGTTGCGTCCGAGCCACAAACCATCGTAGCGATAATCTGTGATGCCCCGACTCGCTAAACCCAAACTACCGCGCGAACGTGTACCAAAAAAATTGCCCACGTCACGTCCTGTATTTTTCAAAAAACCACCGACAAAAAGCCGTGCATAAAAACGTTTTCCTTTTTGGTAAACGATATCACGTTTCAAATCAAGCGTTGTTTTTATATAACCATAATTGTCCGTACCAGACGTATAGGCTTGATTTTCAAGCGCTAAACGAAAAGACGTATTGCCCAAAGCATTTTTTATAAAACCAGAATAAGCCAATTCTGTTATGTTTGAATTATCAAAAGCCTTACCCGTTTTCACACCTGACGAATCGAATGTAAAACCTTGTTCTCTCAAAAAAATATGCCTTAATTCTATTTTATGACGATACGGAGAGGTTGGATTGCCGCCAAAATTGATGGATACTGAGGGGGTATATCTTTGATAACTTAAAGGCTCTTTAAACTTATCATTGAAGTCAAAACTGAACCTTTTTGCACTCAAACCAAGCGTTATTTCATTGTTTTTGGCAAAAAAATGATAATTCAAATCGGCTAAACCCGTTAACGTTTTTGACCGAAAACCATACATCGGTGCCACCGACCATTCTGTTTTTTTCAAAGGCAAAAGACCATTATTGAACCACAAACCCGCCATCGCACCATCATATATGTTCGCACCAATAATAGGAATCGCATACAAATTTGTCCGTTTTGAATTATCCAAACGAGGTATGAAACTCAAACGAATCGGCTCCATCTTTTTGAATGCACCCGATGTTTTGACATTATTATTTTGCCGATTGATTTCTGGCAATTCATGTTTATCATCTACGACAAGCAGCTTTACATCGTCTCGTTTTGGTATTAAAACCTCCGTTGTTTGTCCGATTTCGACCCCAGAAAGCCGCGTCGTATAAACCGCAGAATCCTTATGATTAACACCTGAAACCGTAAAAGGCGTAGCAACTTGACCAACGTTTTTAACCGTCGCTTGCCAAAAACCTTCTTTCGTTTCCGATAATTTTACAATTTTATAGTCCACTTGTTTTGTTGAGCCCATCAATCCATCAAAAAACCAAGAGACATCGCCAATGTCAGCCGCCGCATCTGTCCACATTTTTTTAAAATCTGATGGCTGCGGGTGTTTGAACTGCCACTGTTTGAAGTAAGATTGCATGATTTCGTCGAATTTTCCACGCCCGACGTAAGTCTCTAAAACATTCAACGATTGCGCCGTTTTTTCGTAAACCGCCAAACCATAATTTGTTGCGGTCAATTTATCGGAAGCCGTTATCGGAGCTTGGTCACGGTGAATAAAACTGAATATTTGCCCCGCCAATTCATTGATATTGTAATCTGAACCTTTGGTAATAAAAGCAGGTAAACCGAACCCCTCAGTATTTTTACCATAATATGCCTTGTCGTAACGATGGTCATAATAAGAGTTCAAACCCTCATCGAGCCACGGGTGGTCACGTTCATTTGACGCCAAAATTCCTTGAAACCAATTGTGGCCCACCTCATGCGTTATCACATTATCGAGCGAATGAGCATCAAAACTACCCGACAAAACCGTTATCATAGGGTATTCCATGCCGCCACCAAAACCTTCATCTGACATAACCGCCGAGGCTTGTGGATGCGGATAATCGCCTACCGTTTCACTATAAAATCGAACGGCACGATTGATATAATCTGTTGATTTTGACCATGTTGCAGCATATTTTGGCGGGAAATAAGAATACGTTTCAATTTTTTTATCTGAATTTTTAAGTGTCACTTCTGACTTCAAAACCAAAAAACGTTTGTCGGCAAACCAAGCAAAGTCAATCACTTTATTTGCTTTGTAACGAATTGTTTTCAGCTTGTCAGAAGACGGTGGAAACGAATCCTTATCGGCATTTTTAAATTTTAATTTATCATTTTTCGTTGAAAGTACCCCCTCAGTATATTTTACTTTTTCTTTTAAAAAAACGACTTCCGAAGGCGTTTGCAAGACACCCGTTGCGCCCACAACATAATTTTCGGGCAACGTAATCGAGACATCAAACGAGCCAAATTCTTGATAAAATTCGCCTTGATCGAGGTACGGCTGCGGATGCCAACCCGATGCGTCATACACCGCAGGGCGCGGATACCACTGTGTCATGAGGTATTGTTGCCCTGCATGACCGCCCCGAGAAAACGGAAACGGGATTTTATATGTAAAAGGTGTTGTAATTTTGACACTTTTACCAGACAAAATCGGCGTGTTAAGTTTTACCTTTGCAACATCAGGATTCGTCTTATCAACTTCAACCTCAACTTTTTTACCATCAATGTCAAAATTGAGATTCGACAAATTGCCCATTTCGGACGGTTCAGCGAAGTAAAAACGGGTCGACCCTTTGCGGAGTTCTTGTTGTGCAAAAGCCGATTTTTTAGACTTATAAGCATTAGGCTGCAACAAAATATAGAGAAATTCAAGGGGTTGAAGTGCATTATTATGATAATCCATCTCAATTGTTCCCGACAATGTGTGTTTTTTATCATCCAGTGAAACAGCTATTTTATAATTTACTTCTTGTTGAAAATACGCCTTTTGAGCCACGTTTTTTCCCAGAAACATTAAAAAGAAAAACAACAAGAACGTATGCCCTTTCATTGGATAATTATTTTTTATTAAATAAATCATTAGTAATCAGAGAGTTATGAATAAATTAATGTGGCTAATGTGTGCAACATTTTTCGTTGCTTGCAGCAAAAGTATAACAAAACCAACGAAAGTAGAACCTCAATCTCCCACAGAAGTTGTCGTGACACCAAAAGAAAAGTTTCCCCAATCGTGGTTCGGCGAATGGACGGGTACACTCGAAATTTTTAACAACAAAGGTCCATCGCAAACCATCCCGATGACGTGTTTGCTATCAAAAACGAACGATGTGGGCGTTTACAATTGGAACATCATCTATGGCGAAGACCGCGTAAAAGGCTTGCGTCCCTACCTCCTCCGCACCATAGACGCAGCAAAAGGGCAATACCTTTGCGACGAAATGAACTCTATAAAAATGGAATCGTACCTACTTGGCAACAAACTGTTTTGCAACTACATTGTTGCAGGCAATTGGATAACTTCTACTTACGAAAAACAAGGGGATAAAATGGCTTTTGAAATCATTTTTGGCAAAGAAAAACCGGTGAGCGAAACGGGCGGTCAGAAAGTTAATGGTGAGGACATTCCTGTGGTAAAGACGTTTCCGGTGGTGATTTATCAAAAAGCCCTATTGACAAGGAAGAAATGACCCCCTCAGTAAAACGGCGTTTTTTTGAAAAAAAGGCTTAAATTTGTAAAAAAATAATTGACATGACAGCTCTCGCAACCGCGCCCGTTACAGCAGAAACGCTCAAATATCTTTTTGATGAATCGGATTTCATCACGATTCCTGCAACCGAAGCAGAATTTTGGCAATTGATTGAGTTGCCCCAATATCGTATTGAATTTCACAACCAACAAATCGTCGGTACTATGAGTTACGCAGCAACCAATCACGAAAGAGTCGTCAGAAATTGTGTCTCAATGTTTGATACACTGCTTGAAGATGACAATTTTGAAGTCTTTGGCAGCAATCGCCCGATTTATGCCGCTGAATGTGGCAATGTTTACGAGCCAGATGTGCATATTATTGAAGGTATTTTAGAAGAATATAAATACGGCAAAACAAAAACGGCTTCTCAAAATCCAGCCGTTGTCATCGAAGTATTTTCAAAGACGACTAAAAACTTTGATTTAGGTGAAAAATTAGATTGTTATAAGACCATTCCTTCATTGAAACACATTATTTATGTGGAACAAAACAAGCCGCACGTTCAAGTTTTTAATCGAACCAAACGGGTCAATGAATGGCAAAATGTGGATTATTTTGATTTGGAACAAAAGATACGCGTATTCGGAAAAAATATTTCGTTGAAAAATATTTATAAAAAAGTGATTTTCAACGATTGAATGACCCCCTCAGTCATGCTTTCAGTGAGCGCGTTTCGCGCCATCACGCTTTGCGTGACTTGATGAAGCCAAAGGCATCATATTTTTACCTTAAAATCGGCTCGAATGAATTTTTCGAGCCGATTTTTTTAAATAAAGCCGTAATTTAGCGGATTGAATATTGGAAACTTAAATCGTCAATTATGAAAATTAAGAAATTAGTTGTCAAAAATTATAAAGTCTTTGACCATTTGGAATTGGATTTTACGGATAAAAACGGAGATGTTTTAGATACCATCGTGTTCGCAGGGTTGAATGGGAGTGGAAAGACGACGCTTATAGAGTTAATAGAACAGTTAATAAATGGCACTTTGTTGGTTGATAATTTGAAATTTAATACTGTCCTAAAAATTGAAGTTTTAATAAGTAATAGAAATAAAATATCGAGTTTATCCAATATTAATGGTTTACACCCAACTGTTTCGGTTAGGTCTTTCTCTGAAACAGAGGATTTAATTTCAGCCGAATTTATAAATAGTGAATTTAGACCTATTGATATAAAAGATACTGTTAATGAATTTACTGTACTTTCAAAAATTTTAGCTCGAAGTAGAAGAATTGTGAATAAAGTTGGAGCTTTTATTGATTCGGAATTTAAAGGCATTTTGATTTATGCAAGTGATAAAGAAACGAGTACAAAAACATCAGAAATAAATATTTTTAGAATCTCCTTTAATTCTGATAGAGATGAATCAAGGGAAAATATTTTAAAAGCAGTTCAAAATAAGGTTTTTGAAAATCTTGACAAAACACCTCAATCAATTTTTAAAAAACAAGAAGAAGATTTACAAGTAATTTTCAAAAACCTTGAAATTAGCTCAAAACTGATAGAAATAACTGAAAAAAAATTAGTTTTTGAAAGCATCAACGGTCAAAAAATTGATTTTGACGACCTTTCAAGCGGTGAAAAAATGCTTTATTTCTTAGGTTTTACACTCAATCAACTCAATCCACAAGATACTTTGATAATGATAGACCAACCCGAAGATTCCCTACACCCCACTTGGCAACAACAAATCGTCCGCTTCTTTCAAAATATTGGTTCAAACAATCAAGTCATTTTGGCGACTCATTCACCTCAAATCATTGCGTCGGTGCGTCCTGAATCGCTTTTTGTTTTGGGTATTGATAGTAAAACCCGCCGTGTGACGGCGCATAATATGGCAGATGAACACAAGCACACGCACGGTGTTGAGCCGAATCGGATTCTGTCCGAAATCATGGGAACGCCTTTGCGTGATTATGAAACGCAACAAAAAATCAACCGTCTGACAGAAGCCATCAAACAAACAGAAATGGACCCCTCAGTATCAAATCTCTCAAATGTAGAAAAAATGATTACTACTCTCGAAGATGAACTCGGCAAGCAAGATGCGGCAATTATGCGCTTTAACAATGAGTTGCGCCTTCTAAAACGCAAAATGGTCGCGGCATAATGAGGTATATTGACAAATCAAACCGATGTATTGCTTTTGATAATTTTGTAACGGCATATCAAGCTCGTTTACGCAACGATTGGGAAAAACTCAAAAAAATCAAAGGCGGCGGGGCTATTCGTTTAGTATTGCATCAACATTTGTGGCGTGAACAAAAAGGGCTTTGCGCCTATTGCGAGCAAGCCGTGCCTGAAAAAACAACACCTGAAAGCGATGCCAAATCTCACCTTGAACATATTCGTCCCAAAGCTCGTTCAGAATTTAAGCATTTAACTTTTCAATTTGAAAACCTTATTATTTCATGCGAAGGCTTTGATTTGACGGCTGTTTTTGCATATAAAAGAGAATTTTGTGGGCATTTTAAAGACAATTATTTTACAAAATTTGATGATGCGTTATTTCTGAATCCGACTGCAATAATTGATATTGAAACTTATTTTCGCTATAATAGTGAAGGGCAAATAGAACCAAACTCTTTCAAAACGGATGAACAGCAAAGGCGAACGGTTTATATGATTCGCACTTTAAACTTGAATAATGCTGTTTTGGTTGAAATGCGAAAAACACAATATGACCTTTGGCTTGAAAAACAATCGTCATGGACAGAAGTAGAACTTGCCGAAGAATTGAGTGAAAATCAACGTTTGCTACCCGCTTTTTTTAGCCTATTGAAACAGAAAATCCTTTGAAAACGCTTTCAAATATGACAACCACCGACTTTCAAGAAATATCGCCGACGCTACCCGTACAAGCGGGCATTTACAAATTCATTGACCTCAAAGGTGTGATTTTGTATGTAGGCAAAGCCAAAAACATTAGAAATCGCTTGTCAAATTACTTTGGTGGGCGAAAAGATAGACAGCTCAAGACCAAAGCCCTTGTGCGTTTGGCGCATCACATTGAGTTTACAATTGTCGGCAGCGAGCAAGATGCGCTGCTTTTGGAGTGCGCGCTTATCAAAGAGCATCAGCCACGTTACAATGTGATGCTCAAAGATGGCAAGTCATATCCTTATATTTGTATCAAAATGGAGCGTTTCCCGCGTGTTTTCGTAACGCGAAGGGTCGTACGTGATGGTTCGATGTATTTTGGACCCTATACGTCGGGGTATCGGGTCCAAGCTTTGATGGATTTAATCAAACAGCTTTTTCAACTTCGGACGTGTACCTTTAACCTACAACCCGACTTGATTGCGAAGGGTAAATTCAAAGTTTGCTTGGAATACCATATCAAAAATTGCGCGGGTCCGTGTGCAGGTTTTGAAAAAGAAGAAACCTACAACGAAAAAATTTCCCAAATCCGAAATATACTGAGGGGGCAATTTGGCAATGTTCGGCAGCATTTGAAACGTGAAATGTCGCTATTGGCAGAAGCCTTAGAATTTGAAAAAGCACAAAATTTGAAGGAAAAATTGCTTGCTTTTGAAGATTATCAAGGAAAATCAACGATTGTAAGTGCTACAATTTCAGACGTGGACGTTTTTTCAATCGCCACCGACGACAAAATGGCGTATGTCAATTACTTAAAAGTTGTGAATGGCGCTATTATTCACACCTATACTTTGGAGATGACAAAAAACATGGATGAAGATGAGGACTCAATGTTGGCGTTTGCCATGCCTTATTTGCGGGATAAATTTTTGAGTGAGAACAAGGAAATTTTATTGCCTTTTGAAGTCGCATTTTCCGACCCATCAGTCAATATTGTTGTGCCAAAAATTGGCGATAAACGCAAATTGGTAGAATTATCTGAGCAAAATGCCCGCTTTGCTGTGTTACAAAGGCAAAAACAAGAGATATTGCAGGCACAAAAACAAACGTCAACGGAACGCATTTTGAAAACGTTGCAGTCTGATTTGCAAATGGAAGATATGCCATTCCACATCGAATGTTTTGATAACTCTAATTTGGGCGGGACAAACCCTGTCGCGGCATGTGTGGTTTTCAAAAATGCGAAGCCGTCAAAAAAAGATTATCGGCATTATAATATAAAAACGGTTGAAGGACCCAATGACTTTGCTTCTATGGAAGAAGTCGTTTATCGGCGTTATAAACGCCTGTTGAGTGAAGGCGAATCGCTCCCACAATTGGTTATTATTGATGGCGGGAAAGGTCAATTATCATCGGCAATGAAAAGCATTAAAGCGTTAGGCGTTGAAAATCAAATGGTTGTCGTCGGTATTGCCAAACAATTGGAAGAGATATTTTTTCCAAATGACTCTATTCCGCTATATATTGACAAAAAATCGGAATCGCTCAAACTCATTCAACAAGCCCGCAACGAGGCGCATAGGTTTGGCATCACCTTCCACCGCAATCAACGTTCAAAGAATTTTATTCAAACTGAATTGACAGGCATCGAAGGTATTGGCGAAGTAACCGCTGAAAAATTGCTGACAGCCTTTGGCTCGGTCAAACGCATCAGAGAAGCCTCAACAGAGGATTTGGAATTGTTGATTGGCAAAAAAGCCACAAAACAAGTGGTGAAACATTTAATAAAATCGAAGGATAAAATGGATGAAAATATAGATTCAGTACCCCCTCAGTAATTTTGCACTTTTTTTGCCTTTTGAATGAAGTGAAAAAATATTTAGATATTTGTTTATTTACATTATTTCTCTTTATTTAAAAGGTCAAAAAACTATAAACGCTTGAATATCAATGAAAAAGCTCTTACTTATTTTACTAATTTTTCTTTCTTTGTATGAAAATGCAGCGGCGCAAGATGGCATTTTTGCGATTGCTCGGTATGACGCCATAGCACCACCAAAGTTGCGTTATGATGATTCATTGCCTGAATTTGTAGGCGGTTTTGATGCCTTTCGCAGCTTGTTTTTGAAGCAATTTAAGTTGCCGACAAAAGCGTTACGAGTCGAAAAAGCACCTGATGGCATGGTGGGTTTTACGGTCAATTTGGTGGGCAAAGTGGTGGATATTCAAGTCATTGACTCCGTTACGCCTGAAATTGATGCCGAAGTGATGCGTTTTTTAAGCGAATTATCTTATTTTCAACCACAGCCCAAACCCTTAAAATTTGCTATACAATATAACGTATATCCCGATTGGTTTCGAAATTTTGTTTTAGAAAAAGAGCAAACAGAAAAGTACAGAAAAGAAGCGATGAAAACCGATAGTATACTGAAAAGTAAGAAAGTATCGGATCTGGAAAAGCATGTAGACAACACTAAAATCTATACTTTGGCAGATATTTGGGGTGGTTTTTCGACCATGAATGACCCCCTCAGTAAATCCGTCAATCCGTCTTGGGTTTTGGGTGGTGATTTGAATTTTTTCAAGAGAAAATGGTTTGGTGGTGGCAATATTCAGTTCAGAAGAACGTATCCAAAAAATGATTTTGAATATAAAGATGCATTCTGGGCAAAGGATACAACGGCAGGTTTATTCAGTTTGGGGTTAACGGTAGGTTACAAAATGATTGACGAAGAACGTTTGGTTTTTACACCTTTTGCGAGTCTGGGTTTTGGTGTATTGTCGTTGCCTTCAACAGAGGATGTGACCTCGCCCGATGGGTCAAGTATTGCCAGTTTTGCACCGACAATAGGTTGTTTTGTGGATTATAAATATAAAGTTAAAGCAAGACGATTTTGGTACGAGGCGAAGCTGAATACTTCAACAATTAGGATAAGATTGGCAATTAGCCCTATGAATTTCAAGGATGGCAGGCGTGGAAATGTGATTGATGTGGGCATAGGGTTGGCATTTTGGCAACAGTTATTAAATTTATAGTTTATAACGGATAATGGATAGTTAATAATGGATAATTTTTAAAACGTCTAATATTATCCATTATTAACTATCCATTATCCGTTATAAACTAGATAATATCGCTGTCGTCCGCTTGATTTTTGTCTTGAAAAAGACCTTTATTTTGCAAATTTGCTTGAATATAGAAGCCCAAAAGCAAACCGATACCACCACAAATGCAGACTAAACCTGCGACAATGCCGCCTCTATCTAAAAAAGGAATTGAACGAAGGATGTTGCCCACAAACAAGCCGACACCCACACCCACGATCGCACAAGCGATGCGTAAAAAACGCAAAGGGTCTCTTTCTCTACGTCTTAATGATTTAAAATTATAAGATATATCGTCGGGATTCATGCCGCGTTCAATCATGGACATACGCTCAATGTTATTATAGCGGCGTAAAAAAATGATCATCGTAAAAAAACCTATCGTTCCGATAATCGGGATAGCAAACACAAGGATTTCTGGTCTCATTGTTATTATTATTTTCTATTATTAAATTTTGTTTCTTAAATGTCCGGGTCGAACCGTAATTTGTGGATATGACACGCCTTTATTAAAGGAGGTTACAAGTGAACTTGAAAAAATCAAAATTTAATACTGACTTTCGCCCCTTCAGTCATACTTTCAGTGAGCGCGTTTCCCGCCATCACGCTTTGCGTGACTTAATGAAGCGTTCGCACCCTATTTTTGTGTTTTTTTTGAATAAAAATATAAATACAGCTATGCCTATCTCTTGGTTAAACCCTATCCTGTTGGATTTTCCAAACCCTGAAACTGTAGATTCTGACGGTATTATTGCCGTGGGCGGCGATTTGACACCTGAAAGGCTATTGGAAGCGTACAAAAACGGCATTTTCCCTTGGTACAACATTGATTATGAGCCCATTCTGTGGTGGTCACCCGACCCACGCATGATTCTTTTTCCCGATGAGTTGAAAGTGTCCAAAAGTATGCGTCCTTTATTCAATCAAAAAAAATTCACGCTCACGTATAATCAGCATTTTGAACAAGTGATGCACAATTGTATGAATCAAACGAGAGAAGGTCAAATGGGTTCATGGATTAATGACGAGATGATTGCAGCTTATAGCAAACTGAACGCGTGGGGTTTTGCACATTCTGTTGAAGTGTGGGATGGCGAGGCATTGGTCGGTGGTTTATATGGCATTTCGTGGGGTCGTATTTTTTTTGGCGAAAGTATGTTTGCCTATAAAACAAATGCCTCAAAATTTGGCTTCATTTCTTTTGTTCAAATACTAAAATCATTGGGCTTTCAACTCATTGATTGTCAACAAGAAACGGCACATTTGATAAGCCTTGGCGGAAAGGTTATTCCTCGTTCAGAGTTTCTACACATCATCAATAGCAACAAAAACGAAGAGCATTTACTTCAAAACATTGATTTAAATTCTATGATTCTATAAAAAATATATTGTTACACGCCTTTTTTACTTGAAAAATACCCCCCTCAGTATTTTGAGGTTAGAAAACTAAAAACTATCTTTCGGAGTATTACAAACATATTACTAACACATCAAACATACTCCGAGAAGATGCTCGTCAAAACCTATGCTGGAGCCGTTCATGGCATCGATTCAACAACAATTACGGTAGAAGTCAGCGCGGGTGGTTTGCCACCACAAAATGAGGATAAAAAAATTCCAACCTTTTATTTTCTCGTTGGCTTGCCCGATAGTGCGGTCAAGGAAGGATGGCAACGCATCGAAGCCGCTTTGATAAACTCGAAGTTCGGTATGCCGCGTATGAAACTTGTGGTGAATCTTGCCCCCGCAGACTTACGAAAAGAGGGAGCAGCCTATGATTTGCCCATTGCTATTAGTGTTTATGCCGCTGCTAATGGTTTGATTTTCAATGAATTAGAAAATTTTATTATTGTCGGAGAATTATCACTCGACGGTTCCGTCCGTCCAATAAAAGGCGCTTTACCGATGGCAATTCAAGCCCGTTATGAAAAGTTTAAGGGTATTATTTTACCCAAAGCGAATGCGCGTGAAGCAGCTATTGTCAGCGGCATCGAAGTTTATGGCATCGAAAACCTTAGAGAAGCCATTGAGTTTTTTAACGGCACAAGGCAATTGGAACGCGTGGTGGTGGATACACGCGCCGAATTTGCAGCTCAAAACAGCATCTACGACGTTGATTTTTCAGACGTCAGAGGTCAAGAGAATATCAAACGTGCCCTTGAAATTGCTGCTGCAGGTGGTCATAATGCTATCCTTATCGGCCCTCCTGGTGCAGGTAAAACGATGTTGTCAAGGCGTTTACCGACGATTTTACCGCCTTTAAACTTGCATGAAGCCTTAGAAACAACTAAAATTCATTCCGTTGCAGGCATTTTACCGCCTGAAGCCTCACTTGTGGCAAAACGTCCGTTTCGGTCGCCACATCATACCATCAGCGATGTGGCTTTAGTGGGTGGTGGCTCAACACCCATGCCTGGTGAAATTTCATTGGCGCACAATGGCGTTTTGTTCCTTGATGAATTGCCTGAATTTAAACGAACCGTCCTCGAAGTGATGCGTCAACCAATGGAAGAACGGCGCGTAACGATTTCAAGGGCGAAAATGACCATTGATTACCCTGCCAGTTTTATGCTCATTGCATCCATGAACCCCTGCCCGTGTGGGTATTACAACCATCCTGAAAAGCCTTGTGTCTGTGGTTTTGGCGTTGTAAAACGTTATTTATCAAAGATTTCGGGTCCTTTGCTTGACCGCATTGACTTACATGTCGAGGTCGTACCTGTCAATTTGGAACAGTTAACCAACGTCAATCACCAATCTGAAACGAGCGTTGAAATCGCTGCGCGTGTTGTTGAAGCGCGTAACATTCAAGATGCGCGTTTTAAAGACCACAAAGGCGTGTATAGCAATGCTCAAATGCCAAGCCGCTTAGTCCGCGAAGTTTGCAATCTCGATACGGAGGGGTTAGAATTGTTGAAAACGGCGATGGCACGTCTGCAACTCTCTGCCCGTGCTTATGACCGCATCTTGAAAGTGGCGCGGACGGTAGCCGATTTAGCAGGATGTGAGCATATTAAACCCGAACATTTGGCGGAAGCGATACAGTTTCGCAGCCTTGATAGAGCGAATTGGGCGGGGTAGATATTTGGTATATATATGAAAATAAAACAACTTTATACTGAGTACTTCGACCAAAAAGTTTACCAAATTAATTTTCAAAGGTACAGAGTACCGTTACCGTTTATAGAAAAATAGAATTAAGCGTGTTCAAAGGTGCGTAGCACCGTCACCGTATTTTATTTCTTATTTAAAATATTGAGAATCAACAAATTAGAATGGTGGCGGTGCTACGCACCTTAAATTCTGTATCAATTGTCTTTTTCTATAAACGGTAACGGTGCTACGCACCTTTGCATAAAATTA
The DNA here is from genome assembly GCA_043744455.1 of Saprospiraceae bacterium. Taxonomy (GTDB): domain Bacteria; phylum Bacteroidota; class Bacteroidia; order Chitinophagales; family Saprospiraceae; genus JAAFJT01. Next base: position 17,469 of record JAYTUQ010000360.1, read on the forward strand.
TTTCAACCAACTTTTTGGTCAGAATACTGAGGGGGGTACTTTTCCACTTTCCGAAAGTTAGGAATTTTGAAAAGTTGGATTTTTACAGTATTGCCTATAACTGTTGATATTGTTTTGAAGGTAGTTTTTATTTCGTGTCGAAAAGAGAATTTTACCCTGCGGGTTTTGCGCCGCACATTGTGCTAAAATATAGCCTACTTTATTTTCTTTTTCGATGTTTTCAAGCTGCAACATATCTCTATCTTTCAAACAAGAGTGGTGAAAATGCGTTTTGTCTGGAAATTGCTGCATTATTTTTAAGGTTATTTGAGCATCATTTGCTTCATATTGCAATACATCAAAATATTTAAATGCTTCACTTTTCAATGTTTTGATGTCATGCACATTTGTACCAATGCCAATAGCACCGACCCGTCCATATTTTTTCAAATTTAATAAAAAAGTAAAAGCTTCATCGGTCAAGAAATGGGGTAAGCCCTCGTGTAGCAAGTAATAATCTATGTATTCAGTTTTCAAACGCCTTAAACTGCTATTAAAACTTTGTTCAATGAGTGCTTTATCAATTTGCCGATAAACGATAGGCTGATGCGGGTCGTCTGTAACGGGTAATATCGTTTTGGTACGTGCCTTTTTTAATGTTGAAAAATAATAATTTAACGGCAACAGTATTTGAATCGGTAATAGGCGATTGGCAGAGGGGTTGCCCAATCCAAACTTAGTTGTAATCGTTACGTCTTGACGTTTATCTTTCAAAAAATGACCATAAATAAGTTCAGAATAGCCTTTTCCATACAAAACAGCGGTATCAAAATGACGTATGCCTCCTCGATAAGCGGTATTGAGTAAATCCTTAACCTCTTTGTAGGATTTCATACTTGTCAAAGAAGCACCGCCAAAGCCTAAATTGAAGTTGTTTTGAATCATAATTTAAAAGTTTTACCCCCCTCAGTATAAAGCCGTTTCAAGCGATAAATCTGTCTCTTTTTGGGCGTTTTTTTTCAAATAATAAATCTTATCTAACAAAATAAGCCCGAAAAAGACAAAGGTTGTATGTTGCGTATTGAAAACAAATAGTGAATAAAACAACACGTACATCATGATAAAAGAAGAGAAGAGAAAAGGGATATTTAATTTCATTACCAAGTAACCAAACAGCACTAAACGGACAATAAACAATAAAAATCCGCCTTCAAGAACGATACGTGCTGGCTCATTTTCACAATAGCCATATTCAACAAGTTCTGGTGAACGCCCCCAAGTGTTTGTTGCACCTTGATACGTCGCCCCTAAACCGATGCCCAAAAGAGGGTATTTGCCGCGAAACTCTGAAACTTCTTTGAATGTACTGAGGGTGCGCTCCGAGTGTTCCCCTGTTTTTTCGCCCGTTTCAACCCGCTCCGCAAAGGAATTGAAGGCTTTTTCGGCTAAGGCGATTTGTTTGTCAATATTGTAAATCAAGCCTAAAGCAATTAAGGTTAAAACAATAGCTAAGGATTTTGCTTTTTGGAAAAAAGAACTGGATGCGACAAATCCAAAAAATAAAAAAACGAGAACTGGAAACATAATGCTTCGACTGCCATTCATCAGCGTACTTATGATATTGAAAACGGCTAAAAACAGCAAAACTATCAATGAGTGACGGTTTTGAACAACCAATGCCCAAATCATCATGGCTAAGAAAAATAGAAAAGAGCCAAACCCTGCTATATAGGAAAATGTGCCGATGACGCGAACACCCCCGTCATTGATAAAACCGTCAACAGCATCGGCATTGACATAAGAATTAATCATATGAGAAGGCGGTAAGCTGAACTGTATAAACGAAAAGAAGACTTCACCAAAACCTATAACAATAAATATGGGTATTAATTTTTCAACTGGAAATAGGTCGCGTTCGTTCACATAAGTGAGCATTATAAGCCAAAAGCCAAAATGTTGAAGAAAGCCAAAAAGACCATGAAATAACGTTTGATTCATGGGATTGAGCGCGAAGGCAATCAGAAGCAGCGTATAAGGCACAAGCAAAGGATATGTGAAAGCCGATTTTTCTCTTTTCATAAAATAGAAAAGTAAAAAAGGCATCAATAATTGAAACGTAAACAGCACGTTTCCGACGGCTGAATTGCCAAAGAAAACCCATTTGCGTAAGCCACCATAAAAGGTTGTGTAAAGAAAATAACCCAATAAAAGGCGTTGGTTTCTTTTTAAATCGGCGGCAGTTATTGTTGTTTCGGGCATCATTTCGTTAGGCTGCTTGGGGCATTTTTGCCCATGCTTTGTATTTGTTGACAATTTTTGAACGTAAAGGTTTTTCCAAAGACCTATACGTTAATGCGGATAAAACAAAGAGGGTTGCCAAACCAATGACAAATTGTAAAGTGGGATTGACCCCCTCAGTATAATGCAGTACAAATGAGAAAACAGCCCCTTGCAACAAGTAAACCCCGTAACTGATGTCTCCAAGAAAAATAAAAAATGGATGACTCAAATACCGTTGACTAAAAGTTGTGTTTTGTAATAAAACAATAAGCAAACAGATGTAAATGGCTGCTAAACCCACTTGTTTAAGTGATAAACCCATAAAAGCGGGGTGCCATTGAAACAAGCTCAAAAAGGCACACCCCGATAAAAAGAGAATTATAAGCACGGTTGGAGAGACTTTTATATTCCGAATATAAAGAAAACCTAAAACGTTGCCCAAAAAGAAAATAGGTATTCTAAAAATAGGATGTTCGTATAAGTAGCCTTCTTTTAGGTCAGCGCGCAGAAAAGAAATGTTCGACCCATGTATCACATAACTCACCGTTACACCAACAAAAAGCACTAAGGCGACAACTATAATGGACTGCTTAATCCCGACTTTTTGCCACTTAACAATATAAAGTGGAAACAAAACATAGAAAAACAGTTCACAACTGATGGACCAAGCGACGTAATTGATTGAACCTGAGTAAAACCATGACTGTACCATTAACAATTCAAAAGGCAACTTACGCGGTAAGTTTGAAAAGCCTGATTGGACAAAAAAATGGAATGCCAATGTTAGACCCAACGCAAACACATACAAGGGATAAACGCGCGCAATACGCTTTACATAAAAATCAAGGGGGGACAACCGATTTTCTTTTATCAATTTCTCATAAGCAACAACTAAAATGAAACCTGACAGTAGAAAAAAGAAACTCACCGCCTCGCCACCATTATCAACCAAAACATTTCGAACGGGTGAATAATGTTTCACAACGACCCAAAGAGCGGCGATAAACCGCAACAAGTAGATAAAGTCGGTATTGTTTCGCATGTGTTTTTAGTTTTTTGAGTCCGTTGAGAGTTGTGTCTTGTGCCTATGAAATTCAATCTGCTGCCTTTCCATACTTACCCGACGATTGGGATAGTATTTATCACGAATATTTAAAAAGAAGCCTTCAATATAGTCTGTCATGATAATTCCACACAAAACGCTTAAAGTTGAAGTGACCAAAAAAGTGATATAGTCATTAGAAAAATGAATCTTATTGACGGCTGTGTGGATGATGTAAATAGAATAAGAACAAAAACCAATGCGGCTGATGAGATTCACAACAGGCTTTGTAAACAGTCTATTGAGCTTGTCATTGATGCGGTCATTGAGAAGGAAGTTGATTAAAATAATGCTGAACGAAATGTAAAGGCATGAAAATCCAATTGTTTTTACAAAAAACGACGTAACGGCTTCCAAAAAAGGCGTGAACGTCAACAAAACGGCGGCTACAATAAACGATGGGTATTTATACTTTTCGTAAAACGATTTTAAGTAATCCAACCTGAAATGATAGAGATATGAGACCAAAACGCCCGCCAAAAGCGAGTCTATTCGCAGATGTGTCATCGTTGTATTTTTAGCCATTTCAAACGGATACAGTGTGTTACTCATAAATCGAAGTCCTAAACAAAAGAGCATAATACACGGAATTAAGATTTCCATTTGGCTCAATTGTTTGCTGTCAGCCGCTACTTTTAGCTTTATCCAATTGTTTTTAAAGGCTAACCAAAGGCATAAAGACAAACCAAAATAGAAATGCTCTTCTATTGCCAATGACCAACTTGCAGAATAAGCGTATCCCCAGCCCCAAATATAGTTTTGTAAAAACGTCATGTCCGCCGCAAAACCCGTAAAGTCCAAGCGACCATTATAAAATTTGGGTATAAAATAAATCGGATATGTCAAATAGTAAATAGGGTATATTTTAAAACCGCGCCGAATCAAAAATCGAGCGGGTTTGATGTCGCCATATGTCAAATATTCACGAAACAAAAGCCCTGAAACCAAGAAACCACTCAATACAAAGAATAAATCAACGCCAATCCAACCCATGCGAGTCGTAAAAACAGACACTTCTTGATGGCGAAACAAAACAAGGATAATTGCCATACCGCGCAAAAAATCTAATTCACGCAGTCGATTTTGTGGTTTCATACTGAGGGGGTGTTGACCGTCTGTAAAATAGTATTGAGGCGTGTTTGGTATTGCTTGTAACTAAACTCCTTTTTGCGTGTGGTTGTATTGCGCTGTTTTTCTGACCATTGACCATTAAACAGTAATTTTATTTTGTCGGCTAAATCGTCCGCATCGCCGCTTATGAATGTGTAACCTGCATTGCCCACTGCTTCAATCATCGCAGGTTGGTCAGATGCAATGATAGGCAAGCCCAACGTTAAAGCCTCAGCAATAACCAACGGATTTCCTTCGATATGCGTTGACGACGGTACAACCAAGACTTTTGATTGTGCATAAATGTCCATCAATTCTTCTCTATCCAATCTGCCCAGATAGGCGATATTCACTTGTTTTTCTGCCGCATATTTTAATAACTGGGCTTCGTGGTCACCTTTACCCGCGAAGGCAATATTGAGATTTAGCACGTTTTGCACCTTTTTCAAGGCATCAATAAGAATAAAAATGCCTTTTCCTTCAATAATACGTCCTGCAAAAAGAATATCATAAACCTTTGGCGTAGGTGTTTGGCTTTTTTGAACAGCGATGGCTTCCAATTCTGCATCAATCGGATTGACTAATGTTTCAATATTGGGATTGGACAACAAGCCTTTCAAAACGTCGTGGGCGTATTGGCTTACTGTGATATTGAACTGCGCTTGATTAGCCATAAATTTCCGAAAAGAGGTACTCATAAGGCTCAACAAGCCGTTGTTGTTGCGGAGATACAAATGTGAATTTTGATAAATAATTAAGTATTTTTTTCTCAAAACCCATGCTAAAAGACTGATTTTCAACGCCATACCGCCGTTGATAAAAACAAGATCGGCATCAAGAATGGCTGAAAAATACGTTTGATAGGCTTTACTTCGGATAACTTGAAATGGATACCCCCCCTCCCGATATTCTCGGGATGTTCCATCAGTATTTTGGGCTTCAGTTGTTGTCAAAATGGTTGGCGTATGCCCCATGCCCATTAAGGTTGACGCCAAGGTAAAAGTGTTGCGTTCCAAGCCACCCATATTTGGGAAAAAACTCTCGGTGTAAATCAATATTTTCATGTTGCTGTTTTCATTTTTTTCTGAACAACACACCCATTGATGAGGATAAATTCCCCACTTTCAATCGAATAGGTAATTTGGTCAAAGGCATTGTATCGGCGTAGTTATAATGAAAACCAATAAATTCTAAGTCGTTTTCACTCAATATGCGGGTAAAATCCTTTTTCGTCAACACCGAAATATGGGCGGGATAACTGAAATCTTTGAACCACCGATGTTCGTTATTGAAAAAGAAATTGAGCCGACTGAATATGTTTAGGTTGTTAGGCGTGCTGATAAAACCATACCCTCCTGGCTTGATTATTCGCTTCATTTCACGCATAAAATGACGTGGGTTTTCAATATGCTCTATGACTTCGAGTGAAAAAGCAAAGTCAATCGAATCGTCTTCAATAGCCCAAGTATTGTTCAAATCCACTTTGACAAATGCCGCTTTCGGCAACTTTTCAGGGTTTTCAAAATCATCAGCCATCCATATTTTGTTGGCATAAGGGGCTAACAAGCGGGTCAAATCACCCCTACCCGCCCCTATGTCCGCAACGACATTATAGGTTCTGTTGCCCAAGGATTGCAAAGCGCGGATTGCCATTTCTTTGATTGTAAAAGGCGATTCGCCTTCGGTTTGCTTCCCTATTACATTCATTTCTAAAACATTATCCATAATTATTTTTTATACCTTTTAATGATTATCAAGTTACTTAGGAAAGTATAATTTAACGCAAGACAAGGCTTTCACAGAGTTCAACAATTTCCTGACTGACATTTGACCACGTATAACCCGCCACACGTTTTTTTGCATTTTGGGCATAAGTCGCTACTAAATTTTTGTTTTCAAGAATGCTTTTTATTTGCGTTGCCAAATCCTGAACGTCGCCCGTTTTGAACAACAACCCGTTTTCTTGATGCTTAATGAAATCACTTTGACCGCAATTATCGGCACAAATGCAGCATAGACCAGAAGCCATTGCTTGCGTCAAAGCCAATGATTGACCTTCAAAATAAGATGGCAGAATGAAGGCATCACATCGTTCGTACAATGCCGTTTCTTCTGATTGAGTAAAATAAGGAATAACTTCAATATTGGAATGAAGGTGTTTCGGAAACTCTTTCAAAATATCTGCTTCTTCATGACGAACACCCGCTAAAATCAAACGCCATTCAGTCGGAAAAACCTTAGAAACTTCATTAAAAGCTTGAATCATCATTGTTTTGCCTTTGCGCTCTAACCAACTGGCATTGAAAAGGAAGGAAAGCGTTTTATACTGAGGGGGGTCTTTTTTGTGTGGAATATTCGCTTCATAATAGCCATTTTTAAAAATGCTAATGCCTTTTGGCAATCTTTTAAGCACATTAATAAGGTAATCTTTATCTTCTTCATTGGATAACAAAACTCTATCAGCATTTTTCAAGCCTTTAACGCTTGCGCTAAAACGAATGAATTCGGGCATAAACAGCGACTTAAATGTTTGGTTACGGAAATGATATTTGGCTTCTGCTGCCCAACCGCGTTTTTCAATACCATGACTGAACACCACAACGGGGATGCCCAAACCGATGAAATAGCCCGACGCAGGTTCGTGTACCAATATGACATCGGGTTTGATATGATTGTCTAACATATAGTTTTTAGCGACTTTGCCCCACAGCGTTGGATGCAAGGCATCAGGACATTCTTTGGTACCGATGTGCATGAATTTATGCCCTTGCGCTTCAAAAGCAGCGCGCCAATTCCAAGCGATGCGCCCCATACCTGTTTGTTCTGAAAGCGGAATAGAGGCAACGTGAAGTATCGTCAAGCCTTTTTTTTCTGCTTTTTTTTCTATTGTTGGGCGTTGTTGTTGTGTAATCATTGTATTTTTTTAGTTAATATTATGATAAACAATTATTTATCTAAAAATGCTGATGGAACATCCCGAGAATATCGGGAGGGGGTATCATCTTGATTATTACAGACTTTTCTTTGCAAAAGGTCTATCATAACCAATGTTCTTTTGTCTCTACCGACTTTGTTGAGATGATATGCCGTATCAAAATAATCGGCATCTGGAAAGACAAATGATTCTGGCGTATTGATGATGGCACATTTCAATTCTTGTTGAAATTGTGCTTGATATTGCTCAATGACGTTTTTGTTGCGTTGATATTCAGATGCCATGTAGGTAGGAAAAGTATAATATACTTGCGCCCCTTTTTGATTGGCGACTTCAATAAACGCATTGAAAGCCCTTATGACTTCTTTATAGTCTTTAAAAACCATTTTCCCTCTATCGGTTTGGTTGGCGGGCTGCGGTAAACTCAAATGACCAACCATATCACCTTCTTTTGTAAAACCATCGCGACGATAAATATTTTGTGGGGCATTGCTCGCCACATCTAAAAACAGCGAACTGACGCAACGTTGCCAATTGATGTCCATCAGTCTCAATCTGTCATTCAATGTATTACCCAAATACCGAGTGGCATTTGCGTTGATGTCCATCAGTTGCGTATAAAGTTTGGTGTCTCCTTTTTCGGTCAACCCATATTCAATAGATAACACGATTTTATCGCCTTTTTTAAGGTGTTCTTTCACTTCATTGAGTGCGAAAGCGACGCCTAAGCCTGCGTGTAAGCTCATGTTGACAACAGGTAAATGAATGGAATCACTGATTCTTTTACTGTCCAAGCCCAAAGTTAAATTTGACCCACCCACAAAAATCACACGAGGTGATGGCATTTCAGCTAATCGTTTTTCTTTGTCAATCGTTGCACCGACATAAGCGTTTGTATCGCGAATACGTGGTGCGATAAAGGCTTGTATCAAAAAACAAGAGCCAAAAGTGAGCACGACAAAAGCAGCCGTTTTTAAAAAGAATTTTAGGAGCATGGAGGCATTAAAAAGTTAAAAACAACAGCACTATACTTAATGGAAAATGGATAGCGGAAAATTAAAAATCTAACACATTGAATATCAGTAAATGTCACATACTAAATTAGCTAAACCGTTTTCAATTGAGTATAATGTAGGCTATTGGACATACTACTGGATTATAATGCTGTATAATCATTTGGGAGACAGTACTTTATCACGTAAAATATCTATCATCGCCAAAGTGCGTTTCTCTCTACCTGCTCTGTTGAGGTGATAAACATTGTCGAAATAGTCGGTATCTGGAAACACAAACGAGTCGGGCGTATTGATAATCGGACAGGTCAATTGCTTCTGAAATTGGGCATCATATTGTGCAATCGCCTCTTTATTGAGTTGATATTGAGAAGCCATATAAGTCGGATAAGTGTAATAAACATCCGCTCCTATTTTTTGGGTATACGCCACAAAATCATTGAGGGCATTTATTTCGTCGCTGTAATCTCTGTAAAGAATTTTACCTTTATTGGTCTTGTTTTCAGGATTAGGTTGGTCCAAATGCGCAACTAAATCACCTTCTTTTGAAAACCCATCTCTACGATAAATGGCTTCATCGGGACTTCGGAGTGCTGCGAAAAACAACGAACTGACACAACGTTGCCAATTAATGTCCATTAACTTCAATCTTTCGCCAAATGAATTGTCGAGAAAACGCGCCGCTTTGGGGTTTACATCAATCAACTGCGCATACATTTTGCTATCGCCTTTGCGGGTCAAACCGTATTCTATGGATAACACCACTTTGTCGCCTTTACGCAATTGTTCTTTCACTTCATTGGGTCCAAAAGCAACCCCCAAACCAGCATATAAACCCATATTAACAACAGGGATATGGAGGGCATCACTGATCATTTTACTATCTAAGCCAAAAGCCAAATTTGAACCACCCACAAAGACCAAACGGGGCGACGGTAGTTCAGCTAACCGGCTTTCTTTTTCAATGGTTGCAGCCACATAAACATTTGAGTTTCTAATGCGTGGTGCCACCAAGGCTTCCAGTAAAAAACAAAAACCCAAGGTTAAGGCAGTAAAAACAGCCACTCTAAAAAAGAATTTTACAAGCATTTTTTTATTCATTTTGCCCCCCCTCAGTAAAATCGAAGAAAATTTGTCTCAATCAGTCGTTAGAATTGAAAATAGATAAACTGTTGGTTCGTCTCAAACGCGCCAAATAATAATATTGTAATACCCAACAATACATACACACTCCAACGTACATAAACAGGCTTAACATCTAACCAAGTTATCAATGATTTACCCCGTTGCATCCACTCTGTTATCACTAAAATAAATAAAGAAATGATGATAATTTGCAAATCGAATTTTGCTATGGCTAATTTTGAAAATAAGCCTTGTATTTGGAAACCATGTGTCATATTGGTTAGGATATAAAACGCATCTTGCACCGTTTGCGCCCTAAAAAACACCCAAGTCAAGCAAATGAGCGTGAATGTGAATGTTCCTTGCATTAATTTCAATAAAAATGGATATTGATTGAGGTGCACCGTTTCAACTGCTTTTGCTAAGGGTTTTGTCAACCACAACTCAATAATCAGATACAAACCATTCAACCCACCCCAAATCACATACGTCCAGTTTGCGCCATGCCACAAGCCGCTTATCAAGAAAGTGACCATTAAATTGAAATACAAACGCCCTGTTGATACCCTATTGCCGCCCAAGGAAATGTACAAATAGTCTCGAAACCAGGTTGAGAGAGAGATGTGCCATCGTTTCCAAAACTCTGAAATTGACTTTGAAAAATACGGTCTATCAAAATTGGTCATCAATTTAAAGCCCATGACGCGCGCTGAGCCAATCGCCATATCTGAATAGCCCGAAAAATCGCAATAGATTTGAATCGCAAAAAAGACCGTAGCGATGATGAGCGCAAGTCCTTCATACTGCGTCGGGTCGTTGTAAACACGGTTAACTGTACTGGCTAATCTGTCAGCAATGACAACTTTCTTAAAAAGCCCCCAAGCCATGAGTTTCAATCCATCAGTCACCCTTTTATAATCAAACTCGTGCTTTTGGTAGAACTGATGCAAGATATTTTGCGGTCTTTCAATGGGTCCCGCAACCAATTGGGGGTAAAACATCACATATAGCGCATATATGCCAAAGTGTTTTTCGGCTTTTTGATTACCGCGATACACTTCTATCGTATAACTCATCGCTTGAAAGGTATGGAAGGATAATCCGATGGGCAATAATATAGATAAATCTGGAATTGAATTGTGATAACCGAATGAATTAAGGAATGCTGAAAGGTTGTCATTTAAAAAATTATAGTATTTGAAAACCGCTAACACCCCAATATTAGCAATTAAGCTATAAATTAAATAGCGTTTTCGTTTAGCACCCTCTGTCTTTTCAATATAAATACCTGCGAAATAATCTACCACAATCGTAAAACCCAATATCAAGATATAAATGGGTAAAAAAACCATGTAGAAATAGCAACTCGCTGCTAAAAGCAATTGCCACCGATATTTTTGTGGTATCGCAAAGTAAATACTTGTGACAATGACAAAAAAGTAAAGGAAATGTAACGAGTTGAAAAGCATCGTATTATAGTTCTTGATAGTTGTTTAAACCCTTTCAAAAGTTTAACACTTTTGAAAGGTTAGATTTAAGGTCTTTCTCCAATTTTTCGAGCAGGAATGCCACCCCATATTTCATAAGGTGCAATGGATTTATTGACGACTGAACCCGCCGCAACAATAGCACCTTTACCAATATTGACACCTTTTAAAACAACCACATTGGCACCCAGCCAAACATCATCGGCTATGAAAATCGGTGCACCTGTAGGAGTTTGTTCGCCGATGTAAGCATCTCTATTATCAAAACCGTGATTATGGTCAATAAATTTACAACCCGATGCAATCGCACAGTGATTGCCAATCTTAATATTTTCTGAAATATTGAACTCACAGCCAGTGCCCACAAAAGTTTTATCATCAATCATAATCGCATACCCCTCAGTAAAAGCACCGTCGTATTTGAAAGTAACATTTTTCTCAATCATACAATCGCTGCCAATTTTTACTTTATGATACCAAGTAAAATTTGCGCCATCAATAATCGTATTTTTACCGATTGATGCGCCCATTAAGCCAAGCCAATTTCGATAGAAATAACTGTATAATTTATACCAAATTTTATATCGCCAAATGAAAATTCCTTTTAAAAAAAAGCCTCTCATATTATGTTTAAGGAAAAAGATTTTAATATAATCAAATACAGAGGCATACGCCCTCAAGTAATGTGCAAATATTTACTTCGTTGCTTGAATAAAATGCCCAACTGTATTCGTTTGAAAACGCGTATCTGAGTCATACGCACCAAAAATAATAAATAAGATACGTCCCATGATTTTCAGGGTAATAGCTTGAATACGCTTGTGTGATTCTTTCATTACGTTAGCAGAATGGTAAATATCGTTTTTGATTTTAGCAAAATTACCTGTCTGTGGTATAATAAAATCTATTTTGAAATCATATTGCTCAAATATAGAACGCAATCCATAGACTGTGTAGCGATAAAAATCGTAAGGGACTTGATGTTGAGGTTCACCTTGCGGACATGATGCGAAAATCTTTCCTCCCGGTTTTAAAATTCGATGTAATTCTTCAATAACCCTCCAGGGTTGTGGCAGATGTTCCAATACTTGAATACAAATGACAATATCTACTGAACTGTCTGGCAAAGGGATATTTCGTAAATCCCCTGATATATCCAGATCTGAATAATCAACATTGACATCACCGACACCTAAGTCCATGCTGATATACTTAATATTAGTTGGTAAGTTTTTACGCCAATGACTGTCACCTGCTCCAGCATCGAAGACAACAGCATTGTCAAAAGTACTTTTATTAATATCTTTGATAAACTCGTTCCAGTAGTACATGATAGTTTCAATTGAGTGTTATAAAATCAATTTTTAAATAGGTTATGTCAAAAAAAATCAGACGATGTGAATGTTTACGCAAGACATGATTTTCATCATTATTAACTTATACATTGCAAGTTATACCATTTGTTTAGCCTAAAAAAAGGCTTACAACTCTTTAAGCAATACCTGTTTTTGAGGTATTTTCACTCGTTTTACTGAGGGGTACATCAAAGCTAAAAACTGATCTGCTGATGCTGCCCATGTCAATGATTTTTCGTAAAACTGTCGGGCATTATGACCCAAAGAAGCACTTAACGCTTGTTTTTCCAAACATAATTTGAGCGCATCATATACAGCCAAAGGGTTTCTGATATCTGTCAAAAGTATGTTATCCCCGTCAACAAGCAGTTTATTGTTCATATCGCCTTTTGAACCCACAATAGGGATACCCAATGACATCGCACAAGCCAATGAACCGCTTTTGTTGCACGTACCGCCTTGTCCTTCTTCAGTCACAAAATCGGGCATAAAAAAAACATCGCCAAGGCTCAAGTGCTCGTAGATTTGTTCGGCAGGCATAGCACCGACATAACGAAAATAGCTTCTACTACGCCAAATGACTGAGGGGGTCTTATTTTTGCCGCATACCAACCAAACCAAATTGGGATATTCTTCTAATAATTTGTCGAATGCGGTTACATAATCTGAAACATTGCGGTCTCCAAATGTGCAAATGACCTTAGCATCAGGGCTTATCTTGTATTTTTCCTTCAAGTTTTGTTTTACATCAAGGCTCACTTCTATCGGCAAAATATTGGAAGCAATAGGGATTATCGCTTTCTTCTCGGCTGACAATTTCTTCAAGTTATTATCATAAAAATCAATACTCGTTACCACTTTTGATGACCTATTTGAGAGCTCATAAGCTAATTGACCTTGCAAAAATGAGATTAAGCGTGTCTTAATAGCTCTTTCTGGACGTATTTTAACTTCATGAAAAACCGTCAAAATAGATATATTTAGCGGGGATAAAGCGCGATATAAAGCCAACAAAACAAATGGTAGCCCTTTCGGATGATAGGCATGTGGCACATATTGTATGATAAACCAATCGGGTTGTATTTTTTTAAGCACATCTACGACCAAACTGACCCCCTCAGTATTCCATTCCTTGACGATTGGATAAACAGGGATGTCGTTCGATTCAACAATTGGATCAGCAGAACAAATAACGTGCGTTTTTATCCCTTTGCGCAACATTTCCGTAGCTAAATGATACGTGTAGTCGCCAACGCCGCAAATAGTGGGCGGATAATTACGTGTTAAAAAAACAACCTTCATCATATCAAATAAAATAGTGCAATGCCGTTTTTCCTTTGAGTAGCCAACCCTTCGGTTTTGTTGGTCGCCCCAATATCTGTTTTATCAAGCGTTTGACCTCGACCTTATCCTTGTTTTGGTAAGCATCGCGGAGAATAAAGTAGTCAAATATATTCAAATGCCGATTAAGGTGAACCGCCAAATCGGGAAAGAGTTGCTTAAGTTTTTCGTACATATCTGCCGCCATTTTAGTCCTTTGTACGGGGTTTAGAGGTGTAAAAACGCTGCTGTTGTTGAGTCGAAAAACAGAACACATATCCTGTAATTTGTAGGCATAGCCCTTCGTTTCCGACAAAAGAGACAAGTACAAAGGGCGATCACTCAAAGGCATATTGGCGATACGGTCAAGCCACATGGTGGTTTTAGGATTTCTAAAAGCCATTGTACATGTGTGAAAGAAGGTTTCTTGAGCAAAATCATCAACGTAAAAGCGGTTTTTACGATCATCTGTATAAACGTCTTCAAATTCATCTTTGTCTTCATGATAATTTTTTCGCCCGGTGAAACAAATGGTCATTTGAGGGTCTGAATTGAGGGCATCAAACTGTTTCTGAAGTTTGTATTCATCAATCCAATAGTCGTCGCTTTCTAACAAAGCAATATATTTTCCTCTACACGCCTTGATACCTCTGATGTGGTTTTTCATCATCCCCAAATTAGGTCCTTTGGGCAATAGCCGAACGATGCCCGGATAGCGTTTTACATAACCTTCACAGATTTCTCGGGTACGGTCTTTACTGGCATCGTCGCCAATGACAACTTCAAATGGAAAATTTGTCTTTTGCGCCACAATACTATCCAAAGCCTGCTCAATATATTGCTCTTGATTGTAAGCAATAATCGAAACGCTGAACAATGGTTCAACCATAGATTGTGTTTGAAAAGCCTGAAAGTTCTCTTGGTTTTGTATCATTTTATCTTGTGCCATGAAGTACCTTTTTATTCGTTACGATATAATCTTTAATTATCTGAACCCACAACATGTATCCATCACCATTTAGATGAAGGTCATCTCCACAATTGTAACGCGGATTCATTTTTTGCTCAACGATAAAGTATGGAAACAAATCAATGAAAGGCAACTGTTGCGCCACACAAAAGTCCTTAAGTCTTGTATTCAACGTCAATATATTGGGAAGAACAGGTTTATCCGTGTAGTGGATGTTTCGGTTAGTCGGCAATAGACTTTGGACATAAATGTCAGTTTCAGGACTTTTAGCCTTAATTGTTTGGATAATTGCCTTATAATTATCGAAAACACTATCTATCGCATACCCAAATAACAAGTCATTGATACCAATCTGTAAAAAAATCTTATTAGGTTTCCTTTCGACCACCTCGTTTATTCTATTCAATACGCCCTTTGTTATGTCGCCGTTTATGCCTCGATTTAGGATAGGCACATCATTAAATATTTCATGCCATTCAAAATTTTGCGTGTGCGAATCACCTAGCATAATGATTTCATTTGTATGAACAGGTAGTTTTTCCAGCACTTCGTTTCTGCCCACAAAGTATAGTAACTTGTCTGGCTGAAAACTCAATTGCGCCTCTGTTAAGTGTTGTTGATGCGTCTTCCACATTTTATAAGCACCAAAACCTATAAATAAGCCATTCAAAGCAAGAGAAAGCATCCCTAAGATGCTTGTATATTTCTTCATTTTGCTTAGACATTAAGTCAGAAACCGTGCTAATGCACTGGCGAGTTTCAGATGTATTCTCTTAAACCTAAGTTCCCGACTACTATAAATATTAATCGGGGAAGACACATAATCCAAAAAGATGCGATCCGTTGGCGAAGGGCGTTGTCCTTTTTTGACGACATATTCTAACCAATTCTTTTCCCATGGCTTCGTTTTACTCGCAGCATGAGACATAATGAACCCTACGCCTTGAAAATCCATACCGCTGTTGTCCACAATAGACGTTTTTTCATGCGTTATATCTTTTGCAATATTGAGCGCATCTTGGTCGGTGCGGTTAAACATATAATTGCGTCCCTGTAAACCTGAAGCGATATCACCTTTATGACTGTTGTGAAGGTCGGCTTTAATACGCGCCATATCCTCAAGCACCAGATTTTGAACATCTCGCCATGTCTCTAAAAAACTTATTGCTTTTCTGTGTAAACCAAGAAAACCGCCATTCACATATTGTGGATTGTCACGGCGTACCTTCATATTATATTTATCGAAATAATGCGCCCATTGGTGTCGCAAAGGATGGCTTGTTGGGAGCGGTGAATTGACATCTTCAGACATCGCCACACCGTAGTCCACCCATTCTTCAAAATATGAAAATGGACATTTAACGATGATATCACAGTCTATATAAAAAATTTTTTCAGCTTCAGGCTGATATTTCTCTAACAAATCAATCATAAAATCGGGTTTACAATAAGGTAAAAAGGCATTTTTAGGGAATTGAATGAAGTTCAATTTGAGGTTGTCTTGTACCGACATAACTTCTATTCCTCCTATTTCTGATTCAATAATAGCCCACGGTGGCAATGCCCCTTTGTAACCTATCCAAATAATACCTTCGAAGCCATTTTTGCTCAACGAGTTAACCAAAGCGGCGACACCTTTGTGGTAATGCCCTTCAAAAACAGTACAAATAGTGGTTTTTTTGTTCATTTTTTCTCAGTTTGTTTCCAATCACTCATCTAATATTTGTAAAACAAGTTCAATCATCCTATGCAAATCGTTTTCAGTAAGGCGATGGTCAATGGGTAAAGCAAGTAAATTTTGAGACATCTTTTTTTCAAAAACATACCCCTCAGTATTTCGCTTTAAAACATCTTCCCACAGGCTTGGCATAAAGATTTTATGCTCAACAAAAATCTTTTTATCAATAGTTTTATGGCATAAAAAAGGATAACAAAACGGAACGGCATCGCTCATAAGATTCAAGACACTTTGCGGAAAATGATTCATTGGGCGCAAAACACGATCTAATATTTTGAAATATTTTTTTCGTGCCCGAGCAACATCTATAAATTTTACGGAATAAAGTATCTGCTTCGTTAGGTTCGACATGCCTTTCAATTCTAAAGTCTGTGCCGCTTCACTTTGATGGTAAAACTCATTGGCATCTTCTTGTTTGTCAAAAAGCCTCAACCAAAGATGCTCCGTGATGATGTGTGCATTGGGGGCATAATTGTCTTCTAAATACTGAGGGGAGTATAAAAAACCCCCATCTGGCACACCAAAAAACTTCCGAACCGAATTGAATGCCCACGAAATACCATATGACTCTTCGAAAAAAGCATGGGTATTATCAATGACCAATTGTTGACCCAATAATTTAGACAATTTACGGCTCGTTTGCGTCTTCAATCCGAAGTAATTGATATACAAAAACAATTCAGTATCACCCAAAAGAGGGATGCCCGTGGGGTCAAGGACTGCATTAAGCGTATAATATTCATATGGGATGTTCGCTTCCTCTAACGGTAGAATTAGGCTATCGCAACAGTAAAAAGGCAAATAAACCTTGGTCGGTTTAATACGCTGGAGTAACACTTTGAAACACACACGACCATTAGCGAGTGCTAAAGCCCGATCGTGATACAGTGATCCTTTACTGGGCAATTCTAATTCAAAAAATCCTCCAATAGTTTTATTATGCGTCATAGTAAAGTGTAGTCCCCCAACATAGCCTTAACTGTTGAAGATTCGTTATACATCAAAACATCCAGAATAGATAAACCTGCTATAAATGCAGGTGCATTTTTTTGATGATAGATTCTCAAATTAGGTTTTAAGAATTGGAGTTGAATAAGGCTTTTCTCAAAGTATTCTTTATCAAAGAAATTCTGCCCGCCAATAGCATTTATATAGCCTGAGGCACCTTCTCTTTGACATATATTTACCACCCTTTTCGACAATTTCATGTGGCTGTTGTCATACCTCTGACCACTGCGTAAAAGGGTTTTGTCGATACCTAAATAAGTTAATACCATCTGAATACTGCTGATTGCTACATCCGCTATTGTATGATGTATAGACCCCCTCAGTAATTCGTCCACTTGGGGAAAAATTGAGTCAAAGTAAGGTGCTTTGCTGTAGGCGTGCCGAAAAGTACGCGAGAGTTTCTGATGCCATAACAAAGGATGTTCAGAAACCTTTGTATGATTGATATGGGTAAACGAACTAATATTTTGAATCGGAATGGTAAAGCGATACTTTTTGCCATTGAGCAAAATATTATTCCGATGAATCCATCCTTGTTTGATAAACCCGATATCATCAAAAAAGATAAATTTATCTGCCGCATTGATAAGCTGAAAATAGCCTACATAAGGCAAAAAGTAGGGTTGCATGAGTGCTATTTTCATATTTTAACTAAAAGAAAAATAGCCTTTTTAAAGCGATAATGAAAAAGACTGATGCACGTAAAAAGTTTTTTAAGCGGCTTGCTTTTTATGTTGACTAATTGCCTTCAAGTGGTTTAATGGGTAGTTTAGTCAACATTTGGATTCAGATTGAGTGTATACAGGTCCTATTAAAACCAATGTGAAAGTATAAAGTGATTTAATGTAAATAAAAGGAAATTAAATGTGGTAAGTCAAAACCAAAGTTCTTTCTCACGAAAGAAGTTGTCCAAAAAAATGTTTGATTGTAAGGTACAGTATTGAAGATTAGAGAAACAACGAAACGATTTAAAGTGTGTCCTCTGTAAGTTTATTAGTAATGTTGTAGTCCAATAAATAAAAAGTATCACTTGTTTTCAATTGAGTTTATTTTTGCTATGCCCAATGTAAGGCAGTAAAGTTGATTTTCAACGGTTCTGTTAACGCATTTTCATGCTCTTTTTTTTGCATTTTTAAATGTAAAAAACTTTTTTGTTTTACTCCAAAAACTATCATTATTGTAATAATAAGAAGAGTAGTAGCCATAATTATAAGAATTGCCCACCTCTTGTTTCACATTATTAAGTAAAATATTCATGTTCTTGAGCTTTTGTGTTTCATCTACTTCTTGCATAAATTTAAGATGAGAAGTCGTTGAATAGCCATATTGTAAAACGATTAAAGTCTGTTGAACATAATCCCTCAGTAAAAAACTATCGGCAACGATACCCACAGGTGCACCATCCACAACAACAAAATCATAATTTTTTTCGCAATAGTCAAATAGCACTTTAAGTTGATCGGTCATCAGTAATTCTGACGGATTGCGCGGTATCTTGCCACAATCAATATAGTGTAGGTTAGGCAAACGGTCATAAACATTGATTAACTTACGCAAGGATGAGACTTCGCCACTTAAAAACTGAGCAATGCCCACTTCCGATGTTTTGTCCTCAAGAAAAAACTCTAATTTTGGTTTCCGCAAGTCTAAACCCAAAATGATTCCTTTTTTGCCCGTCAAGCCTAAAGTCAAGGCTAAATTAGCGGCAATAAAAGTTTTGCCTTCGCCACTAATAGTGGAAGACACCAGGATGGTTCGGTTATTTTGTCCCCCTGCTGTATTTTGCAAATTACTTCTTATCAATCGAAACGATTCTGCCAAAATGGAATGGCTATTATTAATGATAAGTTTGTTGCGTTTGCCGCTTACATGAGGAACAAAACCAACAAAGGGTAATGAAAGGTATTTATCAATATCCGAGCGATAATGAACTTTATCGTTGAACAAATCTTTGACATAAAGACCTAATATTGGAATAATTAACCCCAATAGCGAATAAAACAAACCCATTTGAACAGGTTTAGGCGATATAATGCCCCTTACAGCAGCGCGTTCGAGCAATCGTGTATTAGCAGCTTGTGCAGCGACTGTTAAAGCTGTTTCTTCTCTTTTTTGTAGTAAAAATAAGAAAAGGGTCTCTCTGATACCTTTTTCACGCATAATTTGCGCCAACTCTCTTTCATTGGTTGGCATCATGTTAATTTGGTTCTCTATAGGAATAATTTGTTGCTTATATCTTTCTTTTTGGTCGTTGACTTCTTGTTTGATAGTCTGAACGCTGATGAGAATATTATTTTTGAGGAGCTTCATTTCGTCATCAATCAGATTTAGAATAGGATTATTCTCTGTTGCAGAACTCTTCATTTCACTACGCTTACTTATGAGCCCATTATAACGTTTTATCATATCAACTAAAGGTGCGCTGCTTTGCACTTCAGTACTATATGGTAAAGTCGAGTAGTTTTCAGATTTATCCATCAAGATGCCTTCAATCTTTTTTACAGCATTCTCTCGATTATCCAAAGCATCTACTTTTTGCCCCATGGCATCAGATTTCGCGATATACGATTTGGTTATATCTGCACTCAAAATGGGTAAAGCCCTGTCTTTTCTGAAACCCTCTTCTTGTTTGTCAACACTATATAGTTCGTTAGCGACATAGTTTAGCCGTTGATTTATGAAGTCCATCGTCTTACGACCTGCATCGTTTTTACCTTCAATGATAGACACACCATATTCACGGACTAACCGATTAATAACAGCGACACCTCTTTCTGGTACTTCGTCAGTTGTTGCGATATTCATAATATTAGAACGCCCTGCTTGTGAAATATCTAACTTTGAGCGAAAGAAATTCGCAGTTTCATAAAGGTCTCCTACAGAGATAATTAATGGATAATCTGGCGACAATTCCCCTACTTTCTTAAGCACTAATTCTCTTTTTCCATAACTAAACGGCATGCCATAAGCGATAAGTTCTGTTTGATCTTCTGTCCGATATAGTGTAAATCGTAGGGAATCGTAATGTTTTATTTTTATACTAAAAGATTTTTCAGCCCCCTCAGTATTCCAATGCAAAAGTTTGACTGGGCTATTGCCAAACAATTCCGAACTCTTTACATGACCTTCTTGGACATACGTTACATTCAGTCCCAACGAATCAACAACCCGAATCATGAGTTCTGGCGAGCCTATAATGCGAATACGATCTTCCATATTAGATTCATCTTTCCCAAAACCTAATTCCTTGGTAATCGCTTCTTTTGATACACTACTTTTTTCGGCATCTTCTATCAATACCGAGCCCGTTATTTTATAGACGTTTTTGCTATATCGTATATTAAAATAAAATAACGAAACACCAATCGCTAACCCCATTGCCAACCAATACCAATTGTTGAGCAGCAAGGAATAGTAATAAAGATAATCTTTAGAATTGTTCTCCAAATTTTTAAATCGAGGTTTATTTTGGATATTTTCGACTGATTTAGCAGCTCCTGTGTGGTCTATCATGTTATTATCAATTTGTTGGAAAATAAAATATATGTTATGAAGGTGTGGCTTTACTATCTAAATAATATGGATAAAGATATGGCTAAAACAGATACTGCTGCTGACACATAAGAAACGATTCGACTGGACTTATCTGCCACCGTATTGACCTTCGTTTTATTAGGCTCAACATAAACGACGTCATTCTGTTGTAGATAATAAAATGGCGAAACAAAAATTTTAGACGATTGCAAATTCAGTCGTTTGATAAATCGGCGACCATTTTTTTCCCGAATGATTATCACATTCGATCGGTTAGAATAAGGGGTCATATCGCCTGCTAAACCGATGGCTTCAAATATCGTTAACCTCTTATTTGTTAATCGAACTGTACCTGGACGTTGCACTTCTCCCAAAACACTTATTTTAAGGTTCAAATAGCGAATATTGACAACCGCATCTTTCAAATAAACTCTAAGTTTTGCATAAAATATTTCTTGTGCCTCGCTGATTGTTTTTCGATTGACATACACTTTTCCAATCACTGGAAAATCTATAAAACCTTGTGTATCAACGAAATAACCTGATAGCATTTCCACAGTATTATTCGCCCCTTGCATGGCTTGAGCCATAGTTTGCATATTATTGCCCTCAGGATTAAAGGGTTTTGAAGCCTCTAAATTGAAACTTGACACCGTAATAGACAATAAGTCATCGGGCTGAATACGCAAATCTGACATACCAATATTCATGATACTATCCGATAAATCTGTCGTAGGAGGTAAATCATTAAGGTAAAGCAATTCTTTGTGAGAAACACAGCTTGATAGCGCACTAAAAAATGTCACAGTCAAGAAAAATAGTATGTTTTTATTCATCATAAGTTTTAAATATTATCAAACGAAACGAAGTACCCCCCCTCAGTATAACACCTAAAAATTATACTGAAATAGGGCGTTTTCTAAATAAATTTTTGTTTTGAAAAGGATAATTATTTAGTATATGTTGGCAAGAATCATTCATTCCGTTCTTAATCGCCTCTATATGCCTTTGATGGTGTATATCCGTCGCTATAAAATCAATCATATTGTTGTTAATTAAAAGCCAAGCACAATCACTTATTGCCTGCCCATAATAACCAACAAGAGATAAAAAATTGAGCTGAAAAAGGCAGCCATAACTCTTAAGATTCTGATATTCGATGATATTTTTATTATAAAACCGATAACGCTCTGGATGTGCCAAAACAGGCGTAAAACCTTTATTTCTCAATATTGATAAGACGTTAAAAAAATTAATTGGCTCGCTTAAGTGAGACATTTCGATAAGAATATGTTTGTTAGGTAAAGTTAAAATCGGTTCATCATTTAAGAGTTTTTTTTCAAAAATATCGTTTACCATATATTCCGCAGCAACAGTCAATTCCATATTTATACCCTCACGTATCATCTGTTTCTTAATCACAATCAAACCATCTAAAACTGAATCCCCATTGTTGGGGTATAGCTCTGAAATATGTGGCGTTGTAATAATTTTTTGAAATCCTAGCTCTCTTATTTGCTTAATTAAATTAATAGAAGTCGTCAAATTAGGAGAACCATCATCAATACCAGGTATCAAATGAGAATGTATGTCTACTTCAATGGCTTCAAAGTAGTTAAAATCATTCTTTTTACTTTTCCTATTAAACAAGAAATCTAACATTTTAATGGTTTTGAGTGTACGTGGCTTCGCCGTTCATGTGTCTTAACCACATGTTTTGATATTAAGAAAAAACAAAAAATTAGCTGATTTCAAGAAGTGCGTATCTTGAAATTGTCAATACATAAAATACACAAGCTATTACCAAGCTGTGTCTTAATAGTATTGTCGGTCACAACGAAAAAGCTATTTGAAAACCCATTATTATGGATAAGCCCTACCCATTGCGGTGTTTAAGTTTTGATTATTTCAAAAAAACTAAAATCGTAGAATCGAGATTTGTTTAACGGTTAAATAATAAATGATTAAGTTCCAAATAAAGCTGTTTACCTAACGGCTTTTAAAAAAAGAGTTTTAATATTTGAATGATTCCTACGGCAATCAATACTGCTATGCCGTTTTTATTTTAAAAATGAGTTTTAATTTTATAGTTTCTTTAACTTTAATAAATCTTAATGGATTAATTCCATACCTACATGCTGATTCTGTTCCGCAATCATAGGCGTTGATGTTTTAGAATAAATATGCCCAGCTTGCTGCTTAAAGATTCTAAGCGCACGATAAATAGATTTAAATTGCTCCAGTTTTGCCAAAGGTTTTAACCACGCTGTGAAGAAATACGGTTGTAATCCATTCTTACGCCAAGCAAAAGCATCCTCTTGGTTGGCTCGCCAGCGATTTTTGAACGATGCATTGCTTAATCCACCTGTTCGCATTTTAATAGAAACACCTTGCAAATAATGCATCGAAATACCATGACGATAAATGAGTCGAAGCATTAATTCATAATCAGCCGATTGTTTAAAAGCCAAATCAAATGTGCCAAAACGCTCATAAACATTTTTTTTACAGAAAAACGTGGGATGAGGCGGCATCCAACCATACAAAAAGCGGCGACGCTTGACAAGACCCGCATTCCAAACACGCACAACATTGTTTGAATGATTTTCAAAAAAATCTAAATCGCTATAAAGTGAATCAATATGCTTTAATTCAAATACATTTGCAATACGTTCTAATACCATATCATCAGCATAAATGTCATCAGAATTCAAAAAGCCAATAACATCACCAGTTGCCATACGAAGCCCTTTGTTCATAGCGTCATAAACACCATAATCAGGTTCTGAAATCGTTTTTGTAATGTGTTTAAAATCTCGAACTATTGACAAAGTATTGTCTTTTGAGCCGCCGTCAACGACGATATGTTCGATATGTGGATAAGTTTGTTTGCTAACACTTCTTAGGGTATCAGCAATGGTCTTTTCACTGTTGTAAGCAACAGTAATAATAGTAATTGTTAGCATTGTTCTAGTAATTTTGTTTACATATTGTTTATCAGTTGTTTGTTTTTTCCAAAAAATAATAATATAATAATAAAGTTTAAAAATTTAAATTTTCCAAAAAGGTTTGAATCTATTAACAACGTCAAAGATTACGTCGTCAATAGATTTTAAATTTTTTATGTGTTATTTTGTGATGCAAAACTTTAATAATTATTCTGCGCTATTTGGATGAGTCGTGATTGTTACCAATTGGTTAATTTTTCATAGCAAATTATGTATTTATTTCGATATAAGCTAAAAGATATAAGATACTTTTATAAAAAATAAAAACATAATAAACTTCTATTATAATATCTCTTGTTTAATGAAGCACAAAGTTCACACATTTTACTTTAACAAAAAAGACCTAATTATGGTAAAATATAAAATTTTAAATTTAATATTGCTTTTTTTTATTTACATTGATAACAATAATAAAAAATAAAAATAAATCCTTAAATTTAATTAATTTAATCGCCTAATCATCAATAAAGGTTATACATACAAAGAAATAAAAAAATAAAAACGCTACTTTAATTTAATTAATATACAGTATTTTCATCTTTTTAACTTAATATTAAACAAAAAATTCTTTATAAAATAACCTTATCATGGTAATTGAACAAAGAATAGAGAATGTGTAAATTTCAAAAATTCATACAAAATTAAGCGTTTTTATGTACCTTTATATGATATTTTAATATTTCTTAAAAACGAAATTTAATTTTAAACTTGCTCTTAATATTTCCCTTTAATTTTTATACTTTAATACTTTAATACTTTAAGTATCTTAGTTTTTTAATAACCATTCATTAATTTTATATTAGGAATTATATTCCAAATATATATTTTAAAGAACTTAATACAAAAACCTTAAATAATAAGCTAAATCACTAAAAGTTAATAAACTATATGCAAACTTCTAAAAAACACCTTTTTAATCTTGATAGTGACGTACATTATATTAATGGTGCTTACATGTCGCCCATTTCAATAGCCGTTGCCGAAACAGGTGCCGCCGCCGCCGTACGCAAGATGCGCCCTTACACCATTTCTCCCGATGACTTCTTCAGTGGCATTGTACATTTGAAATCTTTATTCGCTAAAATCATTCATACCAACGAGTCCAAACGTGTCGCCATCATCCCCTCAGTATCTTACGGCATGGCAACCATAGCGAAGAATCTAAAAGTGAAAAAAGGACAAAACATCATTGTCGCTGATGCCCAATTTCCAAGCAACATCTACACTTGGCGCGAATTAGCAAAAGAAAAAAACCTAACTATCAAAACCATCTCCTACCCTATCGAAATACTCCATGGACGTGGTGCAACATGGAACGAACGCATCCTTGACAGCATTGACAACGAAACCGCCCTCGTCGCTTTGTCGCACATTCATTGGGCAAATGGGACAAAATTTGACCTCAAACGCATCAGCGAACGTGCCCACGCCGTCGGTGCATTGCTCATCATTGACGGCACTCAAAGCGTTGGCGCACTGCCTATCGATGTTCAAGAAATGGGTATCGATGCCCTCGTTTGTGGCGGCTATAAATGGCTCATGGGTGCGTATAGTCTAGGTTATGCCTATTATTCCGAATACTTTGACAACGGCAAACCGCTTGAAGAAAACTGGATGGCACGTAGCAATGCCGAAGATTTCAGAGGTCTCATAGATTATAAAGACGACTACGCACCCCTCAGTATCCGCTACGATATGGGCGAAAAAAGCAATTTTATCAACGTTCCTATGGGCATCGTTGCCCTACAACAATTACTCGATTGGGGCATCGAAAATATCCAAAACTACTGCCTTAATCTCACCCGCACCGCTATCGAAGAATGGCAACAACATGGCTATTGGGTCGAAGAGGAAGCGCATCGTGGCGGACATCTATTCGGTGTGCAAATGCCCGCTCATATCTCCGTTGAAAAAATGCTGGCAGTTTTGAAAGAACGCCAAATTCATGTCTCCGTTCGCGGTGAATTTGTGCGTATTTCGCCCAATATCTACAACGATGCGGCAGATATAGCGGCTTTGACAGAGGTTTTGGTTAATTTGTCATAGCCATTAGCCATTTTTAAAAATACACACAATGAAACATAAAATCTGGACAGAATTGGAGGAAATTCAACTCGATTATTTTTACAGGCAGCAACTCACTTTTAACGAATTAGCGAAGAA
The DNA here is from genome assembly GCA_043744455.1 of Saprospiraceae bacterium. Lineage (GTDB taxonomy): Bacteria > Bacteroidota > Bacteroidia > Chitinophagales > Saprospiraceae > JAAFJT01. Next base: position 43,596 of record JAYTUQ010000360.1, read on the forward strand.
ATTCTCTTGTACCGTCGCCGAAATTAAGCGGAAACTGAAAGAAACAGAGGATTTAGAATAAAAAAAGGATGCTGATAACTGCTTGAAAATAAGTAATTTATACTGAGGGGGGTCATAATTTAAAAACAACACCGCCTAAAATGGAAACACCACGTGCCCATTGTATCTCTGATGTCATACGTAAAGCCGTTTTTCTATTTAATGTATATTGCACACCACCGCCGATAATCCAGTTAATGCTTTGTAAATCAATTGAATTGATGGTTGTTTCAACAAGAATTGGTCCTTTATCTACTACTTTTCCTTCACTACCCAATCTATATTCAAATCCTTTGTAAGCATACCAAGCGTTATAATTAGCAACAATACCCGTTTTAAAAAAGCCTTCCCATTTCTTTTTCTTGCCTAAATAATAATAACCTAACAACGACGGAGCAAGGTTAATCCATTGTTGTTTTGCTTGATAAGCAAGGTTGTATGCCGCACTATTAGACTGTGCAATAGTTCCAACTTCGTAGAGATGTTTTAAGCTGCCATAGCTATATTTGGCATATTCGCTCGTAAAACCGACCCCTATACCTATCTTTTTATACCGATATTGATACTCAAAATTTAATGGAAAAATCCGACCAAAAGATATCGCTGTGTAACCTGACATTATAGCAAAATAAGGTTGAATCGCATTTTCTGCTTTCTTTTGAGCCAAAAGCCCATCTACCACAAGGCAAAGCAATAAAACAAGTGTTAAGAAACGTTTCATTTTTGATGATTTAAAGGTTTAACATACAGCATTTTCAAAACCTTCAAACGGAAAATAAAAATTTTCGTAGCTTCAACCCGCAATTTTAACTTAATACAAATTTAATAAAATGATAAAACGATTCCCTTTACTCTTCACTTTTCTTTCTCTTTTTTCAATGATGAAAGCTCAAAACAATTGGTGGGCAGATTTACCGATTTACGACGGAAATGATTTGGGTCTAACTTATACCCCTCAGTATGCAGACCTAAAAATTTGGTCGCCCGTCGCCAATGAAGTCACTTTGCGATTTTATAAAAACGGAACGCCCACTGCCGACAGTTCGGACTTAATCGAAACAGTTAAGATGACGAAAGGCGACAACGGCACATGGTCACACCGCGCTGAAGGCAATCGCGCAGGGCAGTTTTACACCGTTCAAGTGACCACATCAGACGGTAAAACGATGCATGAAGCGGTTGATATTTATGCCAAAGCCGTTGGCACAAATGGCTTACGTGCCGCCGTTATTGACCTCAAAGCCGCAAGCCCGAAAGGTTGGAACAAAGACAAAAGCCCTGAATTCAAACACGCAACGGATGCCGTCCTTTATGAATTACATGTTCGTGACGCTTCAATTGCAGCCAATTCAGGCATCAAAAACAAAGGAAAATTCCTCGGTTTAGCTGAAAAAAACACCACTTATACTGAGGGGGGACAAAAAATTAACACTGGTTTGGCACATATCAAAGAATTAGGTGTGACACACGTTCATCTCCTACCTGTTTATGATTTTTATACGGTTGATGAATCCAAAATTGGCGACCCCAATTACAAAAAGTATAATTGGGGTTACGACCCATTGAACTACAATGTGCCCGAAGGATCTTATTCAACCAATCCAGCCGACCCCTCAGTAAGGATTCTTGAATTTAAAACGATGGTGAAAGCAATGCATGAAGCAGGTTTGCGTATTGTTATGGATGTTGTGTACAACCACACGATGTTTGGCGAAGAATCGTATTTTCATCAAATTGTGCCCAATTATTATCATCGTCAGACGACTGATGGCAAGTGGTCAAACGCCTCTGCCTGTGGCAACGAAACGGCAAGCGACCGCCCGATGATGCGTAAATTTATGCTCGAAAGTCTTGAACATTGGGTCAAAGAGTACCATATAGACGGTTTTCGCTTCGACTTGATGGGTATTCACGACATCGAAACGATGAATTTGATTTCTAAAACTTTACACGACATCAAGCCAGATCTTCTGCTTTATGGTGAAGGTTGGAATGCTGGAGACTCCCCTTTAGCGCCTGAAAAACGGGCGGTTAAAAAAAACGCCAGACAATTTGACCGCATCGCCGCCTTTTCCGACGACATGCGCGATGGCTTAAAAGGTTGGGTGTTCGATGCCAAAGACAGAGGTTTCGTCAGCGGCCGTCCCGATATGGAAGAGACCGTCAAATTGGGCATTGTTGCCGCGACAAAACACCCGCAAGTTGATTACAGTAAAGCGCGTTGGAGTAAAGAACCGTGGGCAGCAGAGCCGTATCAATGCGTCAATTATGTCGAATGTCACGATAATCACACGTTATGGGATAGACTTCTAAACTCAAATCCTAATGCACCTGAAACCGATCGTATCAAGATGGACAAATTGGCGATTGCTACGATATTGACTTCGCAAGGCATTCCGTTCATTCATGCGGGTATGGCGTTTTTAAGAACTAAAAATGGGGAGGAGAACTCATTTGATAAACCCGATGACATCAATCAAATTGATTGGTCTCGCAAGGCGAAATATATAAATGTCTTTAATTTTTATAAAAATTTGATTGCATTTCGAAAAGCACACCCTGCTTTTCGCATGACGAATACGACTGATATTGAGAAGCATTTGCAATTCATCGAACCGCTTTCTTTTGACAGTAAAGTATTTGTCAAAACGCCTAACGTCATTATGTACGCCCTCGACGGGAAGGCTGTTGGCGACAAATGGGAACGTATTATCGTCATTTTGAACGGCAATACTGAGGGGGGGCGTTTTAAAATTCCAAAAGGAAAATGGCGCATTGTTCTCGATGGCGAACAAATCAATATGAAAAGTAAACGCGATTTTAAAGGCAATGAAGTGATTGTAAAGCCTATTTCGGCGATGATTTTGGTGGAGTAACATTGAAGACGTGGTATGTTGATTAAACGAACATACCACGTCATTTTCTGTTTGAAAATTGCCAAAAAACACCTATTTTTGTTGAAAATAATGATAAAATGACAATGCCGAAAGTATTTGATGAACTCGTTGAACTAATAACATCTGCCCCTCAACCAGCGCAGATTGTACTTTTCAAGCCTTCTGTTGCGGCTCAAGAACGATTAGAGGAATTGCTTTTTAAAAAACGAGAAGATGTTCTAAATGAAGAGGAAAAACATGAATTAGAACAATATCTCACTATCGAACACATCATGCGACTCGCAAAAGCTAGAGCAAGACAACGATTAGCTACCCAATGAATCGCTATATTCCCGAACGAATGAGAAAATTCATTGCCCAAAGAGCTTTAAATCGGTGTGAATATTGTCATATACAAGACTTTGACGCTTATTATTCTCACCAAATTGAGCATATCATTAGTTTAAAACATGGTGGAAAAACAATAATTGAAAACCTTGCGTTAGCTTGTGCTCATTGCAATAGTAATAAAGGAACGGACTTAGCAACCATGCTACTTCCCAACAAAACGCTAATTGGTTTTTTCAATCCTCGTGAACACAATTGGAATGAGCATTTTGAGATAAAAAATTGTGTTTTTTATGCAAAAACGCTTATTGGTGAAGCGACAATTAAAGTTTTAAAGCTAAATGATGTTGATAGAATAATTGAACGTCAAATTATTGAACAACGCTAATAATCTTTATAAATTTACCACGTTCTTAGCCTTCCCTTTCATAAACGCACGCACATTATCTTCTGCCATACGCATCAAACGCTGACGGGCTTCTATCGCCGCCCAAGCATTGTGTGGTGTTATCAAACAGTTTTTTACACCCCTCAAAATAGACCCCTCAGTCGGTGGCTCTGTCGTCAAAACATCAAGCCCTGCCCCTGCGATGAGACCTGCTTCTAATGCCTCTTTCAAATCCTTTTCGACGATAAAACCACCGCGTGCGGTATTAATCAACAAGGCAGTTGGTTTCATTTTCTTTAAATTTGATAGATTGATAAGTCCTTGATTTTCAGCACTTAATGATGCATTTAAAGTCAAAACGTCACTTTGCGCCCATAAGTCATCGAGCGATACATAACGCAATCCACGCGGTATAGTCCCCTCAGTATTTCGCCTGTGAACGATGATTTTCATACCAAAAGCACGACCTATTTTAGCTACTTCTTGACCAATCCCGCTAAAACCATAAATGCCCAAAGTTTTGCCTGATAACTCCGTAAGTGGTGTTTTAGTCATACAAAAATGAGGCTGCTGTCCCCACTCTCCTGCTTGCACAGCTGCATGATGCACAGCCACTTGATTTGTTAGCTCTAAAATCAAAGCAAAAACGTGTTGCGCCACCGTTTGTGAACCATAACCCGCGACGTTGCAAACAGGAACATTGCGCGTTGCGGCTGCTTTAACATCCACATTATTGTATCCTGTCGCGGTGACACCTATATATTTGAGATGTGGCATTGCAGCAATGGTTTCGGCAGAAATGGGGGTCTTATTGACGATGAGAATTGACGCTTCTCTTACACGCAACAACAGGTCATTAGGTGTTGTAAAGTCATAAAACGTGACGTTTCCGAATGACTCAAAACCCTGCCATGATAGGTCTTCACGGCTCAAAGCATAGCCATCGGTGACAATAATTGTGTGGTTTTTAGTCATTTGTGCTTTTTTTAATAACTAATCATATAAATGGAATAAATAGTGAAAGCCGTAATTTTCTAAAAACAGAAATCAAAAATTTCTGACGCAAAACAGCAAAAAATGAGAAATTTTGCCCAAAATCAGCATAAAATCAGTTTTTTAGTCCGAATAACGCATAAAAAAAAACAGCGAAAAGGGGTTAAATCCCGTAAAGCTAATAATTTCCTATTTGCGAATTTATCGCTAACAGCTTATCTTTGTTTTAATTCGAAAATAGAAAATTTTATTATTAAACATTAAAAAAAATATCATGATAATCCGCATTGCATATCATCCTTCAAGTGACACACTGATAAACCGTATTTCAGAATTATTAAAAGAAAACGGCATTACAGCTGAACTGAACACAGAAACCTCGGCTGACAAAGGTGATGTTCACATTACTGTTATCCATGACCGAAAAAATGAAATCGCTTCGACACTTCTGGATTCGTCTTTTGTCCATACAGAACAAAATCCAGGGTACTAAAAAAAATACTTTGTTATAAGCATAGCTTGTAGCAATAAATTAGTTGGCTTAGTTGAAAACATGAATCAGTGATTCATGTTTCTTTTTGTATAAATTAAGCACAAAATGTGTAATTTTAGGCATAAAAACTGCAAAATAACAATACCTATTGCCCCTTGATTGCTGTTTATTAATCTCTTCTAAAATCGCGCTTCCCCCCTGTTTTCTCCATTAATTTAACCGATTGAATTTCAATGTCGTGTGAAAAAGCTTTGCACATGTCATAAATCGTCAGAGCTGCCACCGTTGCACCTGTCAAGGCTTCCATTTCAACACCCGTTTGGGCGCTTACAGTCGTGGTACAATCAATGACGACTTCACGTTTTTCGTTCAAAAAAATGTCAATTTGGCAGTTTTGCATGCCCAAAGGATGACACAAAGGAATCAAATCACTGGTCTTTTTCGCACCCATAACACCGGCAATAATAGCGGTTTGAAAGACAGGACCTTTTTTTGTTTTGATGTCATTGTGCTCAAAATGGCTCAAAATTTCGTCGTTTAAGACCACGATAGCTTGCGCCCGAGCTGTGCGTTTTGTTATCTTTTTTTCGGAAACATCTACCATGGACGGGTTGCCATCGGCATCGAGGTGTGTAAAATTTTGCATTATTTTTATGCTTTTTCTTATTGCAGCCCCTTAATTCGGGACTCCAAATTTTGAATTTGCGGTTTATATTTTTCGATAATATCTACAAAATGCGTTGGGTTTTGCACTTGAATTTGTTGGATAACCATACCCCTCAGTATTTTATCTTCTCTAAAATTTTCCAAAGTGAGTTTATCGGGATTTACGCCTTTTAGCGCAAAATAACCTTTATTTTCGGTTTTTATCGCTGCCACAGCCAGGGTAACAACCGTCGCATCGACCTCAGTAAGACTCCGAACAGCATTATTTATAGCCGATTGATATTCTTCTTTTATCGTTTTTAGGACGCCATTAAGTTGTTTCACCTCTACAGCCTGCTGTTTTGCCACTTTCGTATTTTGAACACGTTTTTTTTCGGCTTCATACTGAGGGGTCGTGTAGCGGTTTTTAACCGCCGTTATGAAAAAACCAGCAACGTTGTCCTTGATTTTTCCTTCTCGTTGCGCCCATTCTGTGTAAGCGACACCATTGCGTAAAGCTTCTTCTGGTTGTGTTTCTATAAGCAATTGCAGCACTTCGGAGCTTATGCCCCACCCTTTTACCTTCATAAAAATTTCAGCAAAAAGCGGTGTGGCTTCAGATGGTAAAACAGATAATGTTTGGCTTTGAGGTACCGATTCTTTAATACGTGTTTTTTCAGACTGGTTGTCGAAGACACTGAATATCAATGTTTTAACTTTTTTTCCTTCTTTTTTTTCTTGAAAAGTATAAGCTATATCACAAAATTTAGCTAAGTCTTTTTGCCCCTGCATGAGCACAAAACGCTTAAAATCGGCGTAGTTTTTATACTTGGTTTCTACGTCTAAAATTTCTTTTAATTCATCAACCCCAATCGTCAATAAATCGCGGCGATAACGGCGACTTTTCAAAAGTTCATACATCCGAAATGAATAAACACTGCGTAATTCGATGATATTTCGAATATCATATTTTGTGAATGTTTCATGTAATTCGAGTAAATGTTCTTTCAAATCATTATTGAATTGCAGTTCGATATATGAATTGCGCTCATCACGGTCAGCAGGTTCGGTATAAGTTGAGATAATACGTGTATTGCGCCAGCGTTTCAGCCCTTCTTCGGAGTAATATGGGACATGAATTCGGGAATTAAAGAGGCTTTCAGGCACACGCATAATGGTATCGTAATCATCCCTGCTTTTCACCGCAAAGAAATTCAACAAGTCACGCACGTATATTCTTTGCAGATTAAAACCCTTGTCGTTCTTGTTGATGAGGCTCACCATATAGACAAAAACACGCTTCTGCCACAAGCTGAAATTGTATTTTGCCTCAATGAGGTCGTTAGAACTAACTATGAGTTGACTATTTTTCTTCATTATTGAGTTGCTAAGTTCCAACAAAACAACACAAAAAATGAAAACTAAAAAAGGATTTCATAAAAAATAGTCAGAAAAAAGATACCCCTCAGTATTTTAGAAGCTAAAAAGAAGAGATTTATTGTTCCCGTTTTACTCATATTTGCTTATTATGAAAATGAAAAATATTTTTTCATATTTATAAATAAGTATCAAAATTTAATTAACGTCATAGACCGTAATAATCTGTAAATCAATTGATTATCGACATTTTTAGACGATATGGAAAATACGATTTAAAAAGAGAACTGTTATTATTATCAATTACTTTAATTAAAAATACTCTTCCCGAAACCCTCATATTTACTTCCCGAAACCCTCATATTTAGAACAATAGGATTAAATATAAATTAAACCACAACTTCCCGAAATTCTCATATTTACACTAAAACTGTTTGTTATTTACGATAAAACTAAGAAAATCATTTTTAAAAATGAATAAAATGAATTTCAACACGTCAAATTCGCAAAAACACGCTCATTTCCCGAAACTCTCATAATAAGGGAGGGTATATTCCCGAAACTCTCATAATAACGTCCCGTTTTACTCATAAAAAGAGCCTTCTTCTTCCCGAAATTCTCATATTTATTCCCGAAACTCTCATAATTCAACTTTTAATTCATTGAATATCAGTCATTTACAGATGCCCTAAACAATTAAACATTTGTTTTAAAATACAAACTTGTTTGTTTACTATTTTTTAAAAACTAAATATTTGTTTTTGTAAAACTGCACCGTGCCCTGGCATTTCAAGGCGTTATATTGAGATTCTCACGCAGCAACTTGACAATTTGCCATTTTATGGTTGTGCCATGACTATCTACTTCTCGTTTGAGTGCCTCATATAAATCAATAGGTAAATCAACAGTAATGCGTTGCACTTCGGTGGGCGTCTCTGATTTCAGAAACGAGGAACGATGCGTGGATAAATGCCGCGATTTCTTATTTCTAACTTTTTTTTCTTTTGGTATCGATACTTCTGTAGATTCAGATGCGAAGCCAAAAGATTCTTCACGCGAAGGGGGGCTTTGCATCAGCAGTTTCAATGCTTGTTCTTGTTCTTCAGCGGAACTTATTTTACGTGCGGTTATCTTTTTCTTTTCCATTTGCCCATATCTTTTTTAAAAGTTATTGATATACGATTGAATTTCATCCGTTAACCTATTCATCTCGGCTTTGGCTTTTGGATCTTTATATTCAATGACCCCCAAACCATTTGTTGCAGAATCAACATAAGCAACGCGATTGGCAAGGCGCGTATTCAGTACCGTTAATTCGTGTTCGCGTAATGCTTCATCAATCTCTTTACTCACATTAGCCGATTCATTGACGCGATTGACAATGACATAAGCTTCGATTTTTCCGATACTTTCTTTCACCATTTTCACCTCACTATACTTGTTCAAAAAGTTTTCAAACGATCTAAAATCATAAATACTTGGTGACAAAGGCACTATTAAAATATCACTTGCTAAGATGGTGCGGCTGGCAAGTTCTGATAACTGAGGGGTACCATCAATGAACACAATATCGTAGTCTTTGCGCAATGCTTCTACTTCTTTATTGAGTTGTTTTTCTGTAACGCCGAATACGGGAATACTTAGAGCGGCTTCATCTCGATTTCCTGCCCATTCCATAGCTGATTTTTGTGAGAGGTCTGTATCTACGATACACACTTTTTTTTGCCTGTGAGCGAAAGAAACAGC
>JAYTUQ010000361.1:0-4633 GCA_043744455.1 Saprospiraceae bacterium
GTCGGTTTGCTTTGCATCTTTTTTCATCAACTAAATGTATGCAACCTTCATACTCTTTTTTCATATTATAACTTTTTACTGTACAGTAGTTTAAAAAAAAAGTTTAAAAAATATCTTTGTTTATGACCGAATGCTCAATACGCCTATTTTTATCAATTTCTGTAAATGCTTGATAATCAAGGTAATAATGTTTTCGCAATCGGGAAATACATTTCCGCAGCAGAGAAATGCTTTTCCGCAAACGAGAAATACATTTCCGCAATCGGGAAATACATTTCCGCAGCCGAGAAATGCTTTTCCGCAAACGGGAAATACGTTTCCGCAAACTGCGGAGACACTTCGGCAAACGAGAAATACATTTCCGCAAACTGCGGAGACATCTCGGCAAACGAGAAATACATTTCGGCAAACTGCGGAGACATCTCGGCAGCGAAGAAATACATTTCAGCAAACGGCGGAGACATCTCGGCAGCGAAGAAATACATCTCAGCAAACGGCGGAGAGACTTCGGCAGCAAAGACAGACACTTTTGAAATCGATGAAAACACCCTCTAAAATGCGTCTTTTAAGGTGCCTACCCTGCCCTCCTTTTTTACATTCTGTACAACCATATTAAGCCTTTGCTTATATATTTTTATAGCATACAAAAACCATGACAAATTTTTGATATTTGTGTATGAAGTGCAGAAAAATGGTAGGTTAACTTATTGTTAATATTTATGGATGGAGATACCCCCTCAGTAAAAAGTGGTGTTTTAACAATGAAATACATTTTATGCGAAGGGCTAAATAATTATTTTTGAGATTTGTTATAACATTGTTTTTTTGTATTAGCATAGTTGTTATATTTGTGAGTAGATGTGTTGTATATCCAAGGATGGGCATTATATGCCGAAGTTCTGTGAAAGAAAAGAAATGTGAAGAAATACATAAAATCGGGGGCGAAATAAAAAGAATTATTAATTTTGCTAAGATTTGTAAAAGATAATATAGCATCAAATTTTTTAACAAAAAAGGCTCGACAATATAAAAAGTACGACAAAACTTTCGCGTATTTGAGAGTCAGGCGCAACGATAACCGAACACAACAACAAATAAATGAGCGAAAAAAAAAAATATAGAGTAGTTTCAATGTTCTCAGGTAGCGGTGGAATGGATTTGGGATTTTTAGCAACAAAGCGTATAGAAATACTGTTGGCTAACGATAATAGTAAATATGCTTGTGAGTCTTACAAAAAAAATATCGGTAATCATATTGTTTGCAAAGATATTAGGGAATTGAAAAATTTACCACAAGCTGATATACTAATTGGTGGACCTCCTTGCCAAGGATTTTCAACGGCTAACCCTAATAGATCATTTGATGATCCTCGTAATTGGTTATTTAAAGAGTATGCTCGAGTATTATCCGAAGTAAATCCGAGAATATTTGTAATGGAAAATGTTGCTGGAATGGTAACGTTGGAAAAAGGAGCCGTACTTAAATTAATATTGACTGAACTTTCAAACCAAGGTTATGATGTACAATACAGAATTTTAAATGCCAAAAATTATGGGACTGCTCAAAGTAGAAGGAGAACAATAATCGTAGGTACAAAAAATAACCTTGAAGTACAATATCATTATCCAGAACCAATAGTCAACCCTCCATTATTTGGACAATACATTACTGTTGAAGATGTTTTATTAAAAATCGCTATAAATGCGCATAGTTATAACCACGATGTTTCTAAACTTTCCGATTTAAATACTCAACGAATTAAACATATACCACAAGGCGGATCCATGAAAGATTGCCCACCTAACTTACAAAATAATTCTGATTTAAAAAGAGCAATGAGAAGACTTCATTTAAATGATGTTAGTCCAACTATTGTTCATAATAACAATGACCACTATTACCATCCAACAGAACACAGAAGGGTTACAATTCGTGAAATGGCAAGAATACAAGGATATCCGGATGACTATATTTTTTATGGTCCAAAAAGTGAACAATCCAGACAAGTAGGGAACAGTGTGCCTATTCCTTTAGGTTTTCATATAGCAAACAGTTTAATAAATTATTTAGATGAAGCAACCAAGTAACATAGAAAACTCTCAATTCCAAGGTAAAGAGCATGTATTAAATTATACTGCTCAAAGATATGGTCTAACAAGGCCAAATAAAGTTGGCCCAGTAATGGAATTGATTAGGATGTGTCAACCCAAAACAATTGAAGATTGGGAACAGTTCTACTGGAAAAATGCTTTTACAAAAAAGTCAGATTCCGAAAAAGTAGATAAAGAATTAATTCAAGAATTAGGCAAACGTTTATATGAAAAAATAAATGCAGTTGTAATACCAGAATGGACTAAGGCATTTGAAGAAATTACGGAAGACGATTGCGTTGACTACATAATTGATGTTACAATAAGGAGAACCTTCAATGGATTTTCTCGAGAAAAATCTGTTGTTTTTGACAATTTAGCAAAAGAGTTTCCAGAATTAGTTTTTGAAGAAAGTGATTCCGACCTCGACCATGCTGGTGACATAGATTATATCGCAAAAGTACCAGAGACATACAAAACTATAGGACTTCAAATTAAGCCAATAACGGCGAATTTTGCATTTTCTGGTTATAGCGTAACAGATAGGATGAAAAAGAATTTTGCATTTTTTGAAAATACTTATGGTGGAAAAGCATTTGTCGTTTTTTGTGAAAAAGAAAAAATTGTTAACAAAGAAGTTGTTAAACAAATAAGAGATTATCTGAGTGAAAAATAAATAATCGAAGAATTGTAGTCCCGTTAACAATAACTCTTAAATAAAACGCTCGCTTGTAAGCATCTCTTGACGCGACACATACTATAATGACCGCTGACACTACTTGTTCATTAATCATAACGACATCGAAAAATTAAACGAACGACGGCGCTGACATCGGTCTTTTGCTCGATGTTCATATACTGAGGGGTCTAACAAAAGGCATAAAGACATAATATTTTTAAGGTGCGTCGCACCGAGACCGTTTATAGGAAAGTCCTAAACCCGATTTCTTTTAAGGTGCGTCGCACCAACACCATTTTTTATTATTCAACCAACATTCGGGGACGGTGCGACGCACCTTCATAAAACATGCGTGTGGGTTTTTCTATAAACGGTGGCAGTCCTAACGGACTTTTGCTTCTTTTACTCAAATGAATATTTTATTATTTTACTGAGGGGTCTAACACACAGCACAGCAGCATAACTTTTTTAAGGTGCGTCGCACCGATACCGTTTATAGAAAAGTCCGAAACCCGGATTTCTTTTAAGGTGCGTCGCACCGACACCATTTTTATAACTTAAACAACATTTGGTGACGGTGCGACGCACCTTTATTAAAGATGCGTGTGGGTTTTTCTATAAACGGTGGCAGTCCTGACGGGCTTTTCTTTAATGTACCCACAATTAACAACTCTTAAATAAAACGTTCGCTTGTAAGCGTTTCCAAACGCGACACATACTGTAATGCCTGTCGATACCCCTCAGTATATTTGAGTATTGTAAAGTCACGTTTTTTTGAAAATTGATTATCTTTGTAGCTCAATTTTGAACAATGACTATTTCAACTATAAAAAATGAGTTACAAAATATCCTTTCAGGAAAGAGCGAAGTTAGCCATGGAGAATCTATCCAAGCAATCACCCGTTACCTACGAGAAAGCCTTGGAACAAGTGAAAAAACTAAAGGAAATGAGTCAAGCAAAAGTGAAGAAACAAAGAGGCTAATTGACTACATCAACGCCCATCATCTTTGGAGTTGTGATATCAATTTCAGTTTGTTTATCTCCGCAGGTGCTGAACAACGTGTTTTTATAAAAAATACACGACAAGTATTAAAACTAAATGACAGCATCTATTACGCCTCTTAGGTAGATTATTTTAACAATCTGCTCCTCAATAATTATTTTTTCCCTGATACAGCCTATAATTTAATCGGGTTTTATAAGTCGGATACGGATATATTATACGCATTAGTAGAACAAAACTATATAGAATTGACACAAGCAACCGATTTGAACCGAGTACAGGAGTTTATGCAAGCCAACGGCTTTGATAAGACGCGAAACAATGATTACTTCCATTCTGAATTAGGTATTATCTTAGAAGACTTACATGATGAAAATGTCTTGACAGCGCATGAAATCCTTTACTTTATTGACACTGTTTTCTATATAAAACCTGAAATTTTTTGGCATTAAGTTAAAAATGTAGCAAGGGACGAAGCAACTGAGGGGGCACATAACTTAATTTCCCGCTAGCAACAACTCTTCAAAATAAAACGCTCGCTTGCAAGCGTCTCCAGACGCGACACATACTATAATGCCTGTCTTAGACGTGAGTAAAAGATTGAAAACGCGACGGCTGCTTCTTAGCTTGAAGGCACTACTTTAAATATTTCGGAAAACGCATCTAAAAGCCCATGCACCTTAAAAAACTTTTTGCTATAAGCTGGCTTCGGTTAACTATGTATTGTCATAATTAGTATATTTGTGAATAGATGTGTTATGTATGCAAGTGGTTGCGTACACTTTGTAACAATACAAAAAACGCAATGCGCGTTTTGTATTGTCGCTATCAATAATTTAATTAAAAACTATTTTATAAT
>JAYTUQ010000362.1:0-4627 GCA_043744455.1 Saprospiraceae bacterium
TCTCTAATCTATCTACTTTTAGATGAAGGAGATTTATCATTTGTTCATATAGCTCTTTTTCCATTTTACAAAATTACCGCTAAAATTGTCAAAGAGCCATATTTTTCATGTCGTTATTTTTTAAAATTGAACATTAATACCCAAAGAGAATGTACGTGGGCGTAAATAAATATTCCTATCAATACCACCGCCAATTTCAGGGTCAACACCGCCGTATTTGCTGATGGTCATAACATTTTGAACAATTGCCGTCAATTGAACTGTATGTTTGTTTCCGAACAATGAACTCAAATTATAACCCAATGTCAAATTGTCCATTTTTAAGAAAGATGCATTTTGAATGTAGTAATCCGAGAAAGTTTGTGAATTTTGGAAACCTGTTTCCAAGACATTATATGCTGGATTGTACAAGAAATTCAAAGAGTTTGCGCCAAAAGTACCACCAGCATTCAAATCGCTGTACATATAGTTGCCAATTGACCCCCTCAGTACAAAACCCAAACTGAAGTCGCCAACCATCAAATTGGATGAAAAACCAATCGTGTAGTTGGCATCAGGCTTTTGGTACAAATACTTATCGTCAACCGTAATTTTACCATCACCATTTCTATCTACGTATAAACCTTCAACAGGCTTACCCGCCGAGTTGTAAACTTGTTGAAAAACGTAAAAAGATGATTTTGGTGAACCTACAGCATGTAATTGAATTTTGTTACCAACACCGCCTCCAACGTCACCTGTTTCAACACCAACGAATTTTGGATCGTCAACCAAAGTCAATTTTGTGATTTTGTTTGTGTTATAAGCTAAAACAAAATTCGCATCCCAAGTCACAAGGCTTGTTTTTACAGGTGTGGTGTTCAATGTCAATTCAATACCGTTGTTTTCAAGTGTACCAATATTACTTTTGATGCGGTTAGTGAAGTTTGCACCTGCGGGAATATTGACATCATTAAACAAATCCGTTGTTTGGCGGAAATAGTAATCAATTGCACCTGAAACACGCTCGTTTTTAGTTGTGAAATCAATACCAAAATTTGTCGTTGCCGTTTTTTGCCACGTCAATAACTCGTTGAAACCTTCTGGACGTAAAGTTGAATAATAGACGTTACCGAAAGGATATTGGGCTGTATTGCCACCCAAAGAGAAGGTTTTCAAGCCATTATAATCGCTGATACCGTCTTGTTGACCTGTAATACCGTAACCTACCCGTAGTTTTAAATCAGAAAACAGACCTTTACCAATGCCATCTTCTGTCATACGCCAAGCCAAAGCAGCGGCTGAATAGGTGATCCATTTATGACCTGGTGCCAATTTTGAAGAACCGTCACGACGTGCTGTATAAGTCAATAAATAGCGGTCTTTGATACTGAAATTGGCGCGACCAAAGAAAGAAACCAAAGTAGATTGGCTTTTTGGCGCAATAGCCGAAGGAATTGTATCTCCTTGACGAATGCCTTTTAGGTTGAAGTAATTATTCGTGCCTTCAAAATAAAAGTCTTGATAGCCATATCCCGCCATCACATCAGCACGGATTCCGCTGAATTCTTTGACATAATTTAAATATGATTCAAACGTTTTTGCCGTCCTTTTTTGAGTATAAGTATTGTTAACACCTTTCACACCAGCAGAAGAAGCGGCTGTACTGTCCCTCTTTGTATAGCCATTAGTATTCGCTTGATCAAGCGCGACATTGACATTAAAACGTAAATCAGGGAAAAAGTGAAATTTATAATCCGCAATTGCATTCATAATGTGGCGATTGACATTACCCACATCTTGTCTTGAACTGAGCAAACCGAGTGGATTCCGACCCGCCAATGTGTTCAAAGTCCCGTCAGGATTTAACCATTCAAAATAGCCTTGAAATACATTTTCTTTGCCTGTACGCGGTGCTTGTGTTGGGTCAAAAAAGACCGATGAACCGATTGCCCCTTCGTCAGCAAACAAACTTTTTGCATAAGAGCCTTTGTAGCTGATGTCTAATTTCAAATGGTCATCAAAAAGACGTGGATTCAAGTTCACCGTTGCTGATTTTCTATCCATATTTGAGCCTTGAAGGATGCCATTTTGATTTAAATAACCTAAAGAAACCCGGTAAGGTAAGTCTTTAGCAATTGTTCCTGTTATACTCAAATTTTCGTCATGGCTGAAAGCATTCCGATAAATCAACTTCTGCCAGTTGGTATTTTCTTTGCCCAATAATGCTTTTTGAGTTGAATTACCAACGCCATTGACCAAAGCTCTAAAATCATCTCCTGAAAGTGTCGGTACTAAATTAACAGGATTTGCAGATGACAAAACCGTGCTGAATTGCACTTTCGTTGCTTCGCCTTTCTTTCCTTTTTTAGTCACAATCATCAAAACGCCGTTCGATGCACGCGAACCATAAATAGCTGCCGCAGAAGCATCTTTCAAAACCGTAATGGACTCAATATCATTTGGATTGATAAGACTCAATCCGTTGGAAATACCACCAATAACACCCGTTGCCAAAGGCACGCCGTCCACAACAATGAGGGGGTCGTCCGCTGATAATGATGAACCGCCACGAATACGGATTCGACCGCCTGAACCTGGCGCACCGCTACCCGGCGTAATAGCCACACCCGCGATTTTACCTATTATCAATTGGTCTGTGGAAACGATATTTCCTTTTTGGAAATTCTTTTCTGACACCGAGACAATAGACCCCGTCAAGTCCTTCCGCTTTTGCGTACCGTAACCGATAACGACCAATTCGCCCAGTGTTTTAGCATCTTCTGCCAATTTAACATTGACGACCGACTGATTACCAACCGCAACTTCAACGGTTGATAAACCGATAGAGGAAATAACGAGAACAGCATTTTCAGGGACTTTTAAGCTGAAAGCACCGTCTAAATCGGTGACAGTACCATTTGTTGTACCTTTTACGACGACACTTGCACTGGGAATACCTACACGATCAGCACCTGTCACAGTGCCCGTAATGGTTTTTTGTGCAAATACTGAGGGGGTTAACATCAAGCCAAAAAGCATTAGGAAAAGCACCTTTTGCCAATTTGGAAGCTGTCGTATGAACCCAATTTGTAAACTTAATTTTTTCATACAATGTAAAGTTTAGTTGAATAAAAATGATTATTATATTGTTAGTATGGTTATATGGTTGTCGCAATGACTAAAGCGTCCATTCTATCATTTAATTTCTATGACCCACGCCGTTGCCGCAGGTATTTTAAAGGAAGACAAATCGGAAATCGTCTCGCCATTCATCACATTACGCCCCTGTTTTGCCCCCCTTGATGCCTCTGGCTTCATCCCGCTTGGGCGGGACAGTATTTCACTACAAAAATCAGTTTTTACGACCTTTTCCGTATCATTTGTATTGGCAACCACCATAATTTTCTGATTATTTGAATACCTAAAATAGACGTACATACCATCTTGTGGTGCAAATTGCATCATTTTTCCTTGCGTTAAGGCTTCCGATGTTCGGCGGAAGTTGGCTAATTTTTTGACGAAACTGAAATACTCATTTTCCAAATCCGTTCTGCCCGATACGGTGAATTTATTGGCTTTATCTCCTGCCCAACCGCCTTGAAAATCCTCACGCACATCGCCATCGCTGCGTTGACGCGACTTATTCATCCCGATTTCAGTACCATAATAAACCTGTGGGATACCCCTCAGTGTGAGCAACCAAATCATGCCCATTTTGAACTTTTGGACATCATTATTGATAACGTTTAAGAACCTATCTGTGTCGTGGTTTTCAAAAAAAATGACATTGCGCGTCGCATCTTGATACACAAAGTCTTGCGCCAGTGTTTGATACAAACGGAATACACCGCCGTCACTCCAACCCGCTTTTGTCGTCAAAGCATCTTTCAAAGCATTAAAAACTTGAAAATCGCAGCCACCGAGTTGATTAGACTTGAAAGGCAAATCTAAATGATTGCGCACAAAATAGGCTTGATTCATCACTGACCCCACCCACGACTCGCCGAACATAAAAATATTGGGAAATTCGTCCATCAATGCTTGATTACAACGATTCATAAACGCTAAATCGCAATACATGTAGGTGTCAATGCGCCAAGCATCCACACCAAAATATTCCGTTGACCAAATCGCATGTTGAATCAAATATGTCGCTAAATAAGGATTGCGTTGATTCAAATCGGGCATAGTCCGCACGAACCAACCATCTAACATGAGTTTTTTATCCTTCTCAGAAGCATAAGGGTCAAGCAGCGTTTGATTTCGATGCGATGAACCTGTGTAGGTGTCCCATTGATTGACCCAATCGCGCATCGGCAAGTCTTTGAAAAACCAATGTTCGCTCCCAGTATGGTTGTAAACGGCATCTTGTACCACTTTCAAACCTTTTGCATGTACTGCTTTTGTATATTGTAAGTAGGCTTCGTTGCCGCCAAAACGTGGGTCAACTTGATAGTGGTCTGTGAAAGCATAGCCATGATAAGAACTATATGTACGTTCCCCAGAGGATGAGACAGGTTGATTATTTTCTAAAACAGGCGTTAACCACAAAGCGGTTGCACCCAAATCGTGGAGATAATCGAGGTGATTAACGATACCTTTCAAGTCACCGCCATGCCGCAACGAGTGTTGTTGACGGTCGCAA
>JAYTUQ010000363.1:0-1192 GCA_043744455.1 Saprospiraceae bacterium
AACTTTTTTAATCAACCTTATTCAGGATGATTTATCTTAGTCAACCAATAGCAGGATTTAGTAACTTAACAAGACAACTGATTTTAGGACGAGACATAATTCTATTGGGCTTTTGTTCCAGCTTGACGGAATGCTATTTGGCTTTTTGTTGTTATCTTCATCATTAGTTTTTCAATTGGGCTTCGGTTCCGGGCGGACGGAATTCTATTTCCCCACCTTCGCCAAGCCCTGTCCGTTGTACGTCACCCTATTGAACATCCTGCACATATTTAAACATCCATGACTTTGCCGACACGACCCCACGCTATTTTTAGCACATTGCAAGGCACACAAAACCCTGACACAAAGCCAACCTTGCAAAGAGCTAAAAATGCCAACGCCCCAAGCCCACCCACCACCCAGCGGACGGAATTCTAATCATCTTCAACTTAAATATGAGCAAGACAACTAACATCAACAATCCACAAATCAGACATAAGCATTAACTTGCAAAAAAGCTTAGTTTTTCAAACCAAGTTCTAACTGATACATTTGACCAAATAGAGATAAAGATTTATGACATTACGCATACATGGAGACAACATAATTGAATGTGAGAGGGCTTTGAAATTAATTGGACTTGCCTATAAAGGTTCGGTAAGTTTAAAATCACAGAACATTTTCATGCCATCTTACATCATAGCAAAAGAGGGCAAAGAAATTTTTGAAGTTGAATTACTTGGTGGACACGACAGGTGGAATGTGAACTTCAACACAGAACTAACGAAATATGGAGCACCTCTTAGGGAAGCAACTGATGCTTATATTACAAAGGTTTCAGCAGACAATAAGACAGAGCAATTATTACTTGCAATTGAGTTTTGCAATGCATTACCAGCAGGAAACAATGCGTGGCAAAGAAACGGCAGAGCCGTTACTTGTGCCGAGATTGGTATCCCCTATTTCTACTTCGCAGAAATCGGTGGTGTTGAATTAGATGCTAACAGAAAAGTAAAAGCACCAAGATTTCCAAATCCAATTGTACCATTTTCTTATCTCACTTCTGCAAAAACATTGAATGTTGTTTGTGTGCCTATTTATCAGGCACATCCTGCAATCTGTAAATTCCGGCTAAACTGACCCCCCTTCGCCATTTCAAATTGACCCCCTTAAAAACGATTTCAAAAAGGTCCTAAAAAAAGCCTGCTAAAGA
>JAYTUQ010000364.1:0-52346 GCA_043744455.1 Saprospiraceae bacterium
AAGTCTTTTTGCCGTTGAAACAATGTCAATATTACCCAAATCCGTTTTTTCTGAACCTGTAATACGAATGGGTTTGCTGACGACAGAATATCCAATGAAGGAACATTGGAATATATAATCACCCACATTGATGTTATCCAATGAAAAATGCCCTTTTTGTTGCGCAAAAAGACAGCTTGAAAACATGAGAATGGAAAGAATAGAAAAGGTTTGGGCAAATAGTCATCAGAACCCAGTTCCAATCCTTTTATTTTATCATCTATCGAATCTTTAGCGGACAGAATAATGATGCCCGTTTCGGGTTTATATTGCTTGATATGACGAATAATATCCAAGCCATTGCCGTCGGGCAAAGTGATGTCAACCAACAGACAATCGTAGTCATACACGTCAATTTTTTCAATGGCTGTCTTAAAATCGGCTGCCAACGCAATAACGTACCCCTCAGTATTCAAGTAGTCTGCAATCACTTCTTGCAACAGTTTTTCATCTTCAATCAATAAAATTTTCATGCGCTGACAATTTTCAAGCAAAGATAGATGGACATTTTGTAGAAAAACTGAAGCACTTCTTTTTATACTGCACGGGTTAAACAAACGGTCGTTTTATTGGCTATCGAAATCTTGTTGTTGTTTCATGGATAGAATGCCCTTTTTAGGTTAGTAAACCAAGTAAAGAAACCTAAGTCAGATAAAATCATATTTCGTCGGGTTTCTTTACGATTTGATGCATAGACATACTTAATCCGTCACATCTTTGCCATTGGCGTTATTTAAGGTATTATTTTCCTGTTGCACTGTCTTCAAAATATCAGACATGTACTCTGTTTGAATTTGTTGAATCTCTAAAAGTTTTTGACCTTGGTAGTTGATTAAATGGTCAATTTTCTCGTGCAACATACGTATTTCCACTTCGGCTTTGAGGTTCGTTTTATAATCACTATACGCATGGATTCGGTCTTTTTCAGATTGTCGGTTTTGGCTCATCATAATAATAGGTGCTTGAATGGCTGCCAAACAGGACAAAATCAAGTTCAAAAAGATAAAAGGATAGGTATCAAAACCGTTTTTTACAAGTGAATTTACCACCATCCACAACATCAAAAAAAAGAAAAAAGATAGAATAAACGTCCAACTACCCCCGAACAAAGCAATCTTATCAGAGAGCTTTTGACCGAACGTCAATACCGTTTTTCCATCGTCTAAAAGGCTGTGAGAGATGATTTCATGATCCATCAAGCTCTTAATGATTTGTTTTTCAAGGGCAGTTGTTTCGTCGTTGTCGTTATTGATAATCTGTTCAATATAGTTTTGACGATATTCATTAAGGCTTTCAATAGAAATATAGGACCCCTCAGTAAAATTAGGAAAATCCTTTTTTATTAAATTAAAAATAGGTGGACGCACCGCTGCGCCAATCCGAACTTCATCGGGTGTGCAATTTCTTTTCGATACTTCGCAAATGATATTACCCATTGTGTTGATGCTATTTGGGTGAGTGAAATATGTTTGTAAACGCTTTTTATGTGAAATATCTTGAAACAGGCAAAAACTAAGTCAAAACGGGCATAGTAAGACTTGATGCCGTCCATCTATGACTCCATCACTTTCACATTGCCAGTCCTTTTCAAGACGCCCCATGACTGACTTTCTCCTTTTACTGCTTGTTTCAAGGCTTTAAAAAGCGTCCAATACATCAATTGGCGATAGACCAAACGTTGTGGGATAAGCCATAATATTTTCCATTTTTTCTCTTTTTCAAACCAAAAACCAAGCAATGAAACACCCATATCAATCAATAAAAAGAAGCCATAAAAGCCCAAAATTTTAGCCAATCCTTCAGAACTATGCCTGTTCCAAATAAGTCCAACGATAAGCAACACATCAGCAATGGGCGCAATAAGCGGCATCAATATTTGAAAAATCAACAAATTTGGCAAGGCTATCATACCCAGAGCACCATAGCGAGGGTTCAAAAACGCATCGCGGTTTTTCCAAAAACTTTGCATAATGCCATACGTCCATCTAAAACGTTGGCGCATAAACATGCGGAATGTTTCAGGTGCTTCCGTTACCGCAATCGCTTCCGTACAAGAGCGTACAATATGCCCCCCCCTCAGTATCCGAATCGTCAAATCGCAGTCTTCGGCAAGCGTATCGGTGGCAAAACCACCAACAGAATGTATGACCGTTTTTCGGAAAGCACCAATCGCCCCTGGCACGACAATAATTGCATTGATGAGGTCAAAGGCACGGCGGTCAAAGTTTTGACTTGTGGTATATTCGATTGATTGCCAGTAGGTTAGCATATTGACTTCATTTCCAACTTTTACATTACCTGCAACAGCACCTACTTTTTCATCTTGAAAATAAGGCATCATTTTGCTAATGGCATTGCTCTTTAGTTGTGTATCGGCATCTATACAGATGACAAATTCACCTGTTGCTCGTTGAATGCCGACATTCAAAGCAGAAGCTTTTCCGCCGTTCGATTTATCCACGATTTGAACATTGAGATGATTTTGGAAAGCCGCTGACACTACTTTAAATGTGGCATCTTTAGAACCATCATTGACAAAAATGATGTCAACATTCGGGTAATCCTGTTTCAAAAGATTGTGTATCGTTTTCACAGCGTTCACCTCTTCGTTGTAAGCGGGAACGATAATGGATACTGAGGGGTAGCTTTTTTCAAGGGAATTGGGCAACAAAAACGCTGTTTTGTCCAATTGTGCTTGTTCATTTTTGCGTTTAGCATATTGGACAGTTGCCAAAACAGCAATTGCCATAATCCGTAAAATACCTAAAATCAAAGCGACAATGAACAAGCCTAATAACACCTGACTTAACCAAAAACCAGCTTCTGCAATCCAACTGTTTGCTGCAAAAAGCTGACTTGTAACAGTGGGCATCACTTCTTCAGGTGTTTTACCTAAAAGATTAGCAATGGTCGAAAATTGAACGCCTTTTGATTTAAAATACTGGATAATACGCGGCAAAGCCTCGACTGTCGCCGCTCTGTTGCCGCCTGAATCATGAAAAAGAATAATGCCTTTTGCAGGATTGGCTTCATAAGCACGGATTGTTCGGACATAAATAGAATCTGCCGAAACGCCTTCTTGCCAATCTTCGGGGTCAATACTTTCGCCTATTGAGTAGTAATTCAACTCTTTGGCAATGCCAAGTGGCACAAGTTCTTCTTTTTTTGTCGGTTCAGAGTCCGCATTAAAGGGTGCACGGAAAAGTATGGTTGAACGACCTAGAACACTCTCTAACAACAACCGGGTCGCTTCAATTTCCGCAAAAGCCCTTCTTTGACCCACCTTTGCGATGTTTGGATGCGTAAATGTATGATTGCCAATTTCATGTCCTTCTCTTAAAATCCGTTTCAAAATAGGCAAATTGGCTTCTGCCATGACACCGACGACGAAGAAAGCAGCAGGGACTTTCGCTTCTTTTAAAATATCGAGAATTTGAGGCGTATATTGAGGGTCGGGTCCATCATCAAAAGTTAAAATGACTTGATTGTGGACTTTGCCGTATTTCTTAATCACATATTTTGTGGGCAAATTTTTATAGGTTTCTTCTTGAATAACATGCTCGACTGAATCCACCACTATGTCAATATCACCGTCATGAGGCTGACTAACAACATCCAGCACTTCGCCGTCGCCTGTATAATTGGGTTTTTCAAAATTGGATTTACTGTATTTTAAATTAGAAAAATCGAAAGATGCTTTTTGTAAAGCGATGTTAGACAAATTTCTATCATAAAAACGCCAAATCCGATGGTCTTCCGAGCCGAGCCGCCATAAAGCGACACCTGCCACGCCATACTCATCAGCAAAGCGCATGGTATTGAAATTAGTGGCGGCATCACAAAACTGCACGTTATGGTTTACGCCCCGTCCATCTTTATAGTTGTATTCACAATTATACGTATCATTATTAAAATTAATAGTTGCGTGCATTTCATCCGCGGTTGCAAGGGCTTCTTGATAGGTAACTGTTACACCCACTTCCCCATCCGCCCAATCATAACCATAGCCAGCGATGCACAGAACAATTTTTTGTTCGGGAATATCTTTGGCGTTTAAATCCAGCATTTTTTCAATCCACCGTTGGTCACAAACAGGACCAGCGGTGCTTGTCGTCCAATGTTGATCGTAAGCCATCAAAAAGATATAATCGTTGTATTCAGCGAGTTTTTTATTATTAAAATTTTCATTCGATGCCATCACATCTTGCGTCACCAAATACCCCCCCTCAGTATGTAGCCGCTGATAAATGATTCTTTGAAAGTTTTCAAGTGCCTTCGCCGTCTGCGCATCATCCACGGCTTCAAAATCAATATTGACGCCT
The DNA here is from genome assembly GCA_043744455.1 of Saprospiraceae bacterium. GTDB lineage: Bacteria > Bacteroidota > Bacteroidia > Chitinophagales > Saprospiraceae > JAAFJT01. Next base: position 4,362 of record JAYTUQ010000364.1, read on the forward strand.
TGAAAATTATATTTTTTTAACACTTTTATTAAATCATCAATCAAACGGTGGCTTTTGTTAGGACTTTTCAAAATACGGCTCAACAATGCAGGGTCGAAATCGCCGTCTTTACTGTCGTTGACATTATTCAAAATTGGGAGAATTGCCACTTTATGAGCGCGCATCACTGTCAAAGCATCGTCATCAATATTGACGGCGAGTGTATCCGTTTTGGGGTCAATACTCAGCCATTCGGGAATGACCATGTTCATTTTGTCAATATTCGATTCGAGGGAAAACAGCGATTGGGCATCCCAATTGACATAGAATCCCGCCCGAATTGTTTGGGCTTTTGGCAGCCGTAGCGAAGGATTTAAGGCATTTTTAGCCTCTATAAAACTGTTAAAACCCTTGTATTTTTTGTTATCCAAGGCTGTAAAAGCACGTGGCGATTCAGGTTTATTGAGCTTTTTATAAGAAAATTCATCATTGGTCAATTGCGGCATGTGGGGTTTATAGCCTCTTGACATCGCAATCCAAACAATGGGAATGACCCATAATAAGCCAAATATAAAAAGGCGTGTTGACCACTGAAACCAACGCCAGCGACGCGAAGATTGGGATTGAAAAATTTGTTTTTCTGACATGACCTGAGCGTTATTTCATCACATTATTTTAAGGTAGTTCTATTTTGAATTTAATGACAGACAAATGTAGTGCTGCAACGCGTACAATGTTATAGAAAATACCCTCAAAAGGGCAAATTGAAGGGGGAAACGGGCACATAGCGTGATGAATGAATAAACTAAAATAATAAGGTGTGAATAATGTAATCAGACGTTTTGTACTGAGGGGTACTCAAGTCGCTCAAAGAATTACGAAATCTTTAAGATTTCGTAATTGTGATGTAAAATCATGAATCTGTTTAATCCTTTCAACAAGAAAAATGCCCGTTTCACCTTGATTTATGCCTATTTGGAAAGAAAAAGTAATTGGATTTTTAGGTAATTAAGGCATTTTTATCCTATTGAAATGGATTAACAGAGGCAAAAAGCCTTAAGTGCGTATATCCAAAGCATTATCGTTTACTGTCCAACCACTTCGTAAAATCGGTGGCTTTCGCTTTGCTGATGATAATATTTTCGGGGACATGCGTATGGGTTTTAACGCATAGTTTTCGCGCAAAATAGGATTCTACTTCTTTTATGATACGACGACTTATCAAAAACTGGCGATTGGCGCGGTAGAAATCATGCGGATTGACTTCTTTTTCAAGGCTTTCTAAACTGTAATCGGTCATATAGGTATCGCCTTTGACGGTGTAAAGCATGGTTATTTCATTTTTAATATAGAAAAATGCCACATTGCTAATGTCAACAGGGATGAGTTTGCCGCCTTTTGAGACTAAAAAACTGGACTTATAGTCTTGTCTGTTGGCTAATATTTTTGATAAAGCCTCCAAATCAAACGGAAAAGAAGAGGGAAATACTGAGGGGGTCGGTGCTGTAAAATTGAATAACATTTTTACTTTTTCAAGGGCTGCACCGACGGTTTGTTCATCAAAAGGCTTTAAAATGTAAGCAACGCCGTTGGTTTTAAAGGCTTCGATAGCATATTCATCGTAAGCTGTACAAAAAATAATGGGGCTTTTGACGGTAACGGCATTGAAAATATCGAAACAACTGCCATCGGCGAGGTGAATATCCGAAAAAATGAGATCGGGTTGCGTGGTTTTAAAAAAATCAATGCTGCCTTCGACGGTATCAATTGTATCCAAAATGACGACATCGGGCTCTAATTTGCGCAATATAAATTTTAATTCTCGGGCAGTTATAGGTTCGTCTTCGAGGATGACTATTTTCATGAATTTGCGATATTTTAGCTTATAGATGGTCGTTGTTGAAACTAAATTTAATTAAACTTCATCAAAAATAGGATGGCTCAAGCTATAAAAAGAGTAACTTTTCGTTTTTTTCTCTACAAAAACGAAATAGTTGACATGTTGAATTTGAAACAACAAAAAGTCGAAATCAGCTTGATACTCTGCTTCGGGTTGAGTATTATATCATTGGTACAACAATACTTTGACTCGGAACGACAAAAGTGGACATTCTTTATTATTCCCTTTTGTATTATTTTTCTCAGCTTACTTTTTATGTGGTTTTTGGTGTTTCGTTTTTTGAAGCCTCATACTGAAAAACCTTTACTCTACGACAATCGGAATATTGCTTTGACTCTTACGCTGTCCCTGCTGCTGCTTTTTTTCCTTGCGGTTTTGGGCTTCAATTTGGAGAATCATTACTTTGGTGAAGTTGAAGGCATTACGTTTCAAAGATATCAGTTAATTTATATTTTTAGAGGGTTTTTCCTATTTGGTTTAGTCATTTTATTCAAGTTTCTGATTGACAACCGCGAGATGCGTCAAGTCTATTCTAAGGAAACGCAAGAGCTCCGCGAAGCCAATTCGCGTGCCCAATTTGAAATTTTGAAGCAACAAATAAACCCGCATTTCCTTTTTAATGCCCTCAGTACACTCAAAAGTTTGATTCGGATTCAAGACCCAAATGCGGAAAAATTTGTCATGAATCTTTCTGATGTTTATCGAAAATTACTGCAACAGCGCGGACAAGAGTTTATTCATCTGGAGGACGAAATAGAAATAGTAGAATCCTATCTTTTTATGCAAAAAATGCGCTTTGAAGAAAACTTGAAAGTGGAAACAACCATCAATCCGCTCTACAAAAACGCTTTTTTACCGCCATTTGCTTTACAATTGCTGATTGAAAATGTGATAAAACACAATATTATATCTCGCTCAAAGCCTTTAACGATTCGCATTTTTACAACAGACCAAAGGCGAATTGTTGTAGAAAACAGCTATCAACCCAAGACCAATAATCTTGAAGAATCAACGGGTTGGGGTCTATCCGCCCTTGTCGAACGCTTTAATATGTTTACAAAAGAGCCGGTTGAAATAGATAAACAAGAAGTGGTCTTTCGGGTTTCTTTACCTTTATTGACTGAAGAATGAGTAACAAATTTTCCTGAAAAACTCATAAAATCTTCTTTAAACCCAAAATAATTGAGTTTTGTAAGAGCCATTTTTTGCCAATAAATATTGTAGCGAGAATGAGCGTATAAGTGAGTGTTGCCGTCATAATTTTACCATTTTTTAATTGGATAAATAATTATTGTTTAGGATAGCTGTAGTCAATCGGTAAACCGCCCGCTTTTAATATACCCTTTTCAATGGTCATTTTTTTTCCCGAAGGAATAAATACCAAGACACTCGCCGCATCGGCAGGAACAGAAAATGTCACTTTTCCACGCACGCCTTTGGCAATAAAACGCCGACTAACGGTATCATAGACATCCGTTTTATCTGCGCCGACATTGGTTTCTACCGTTTGGGTGTCTTGATAGGGATTAAAAAACATGTAAGTGGGGTATGCCGCTTGTTTCTTGTACAAATCGGTCAAGCGACAATCAATTTGCAAAATCTCAGGCACATTTGTTTTTTGAATCGTACCCCCGAAGAAACCCACATGGCTGCTGCCATATACCGAAAACATGGTTTGTTGTGGCATGCCTTTCTCCCATTGTGGTCCATCGCCTTGCACAAACGGCGTAATACCTTTGAACTGTGGGTAGCTGGATTCCTTGATAATACCTTCATAAGCTATCACATTTTTTGTAACGGCTTTATACTGAGGGATGGCTTGCAGCGAATCGGGCATATCATAAGGGTAACAAAACCGCGCCGCATTCGACGCATTCAATGCCCATTTGCCGACAGCGCGGGCATAACGTTGGTCGTAACGTACCATGGCGGACAAAGGCATCATAAGATCAAAAGTATTCATCAAAAAGCCATAACCACCTCTGTCAACCGTGCTACCCAACAAGCCACTGACATCGTAGTCGCCCCATTTGTCGGCAATAACGCCCCAACCTTCGCGACCAACGGCAGTGCCATCAAAAGTCCAATTGAGGAAGCGTTGTATGTCGTAGTTTGTCCCGACTTCCACATTCATGCGCGCACCGATATAAGCGGCAAAAGGCAACATGGCTTCATAAAATCGGTTTTCTTTTTGATTGTATAAGACATTCATGGCATTTTTTGCCGCTTTCAAGTATTTCTCATTGCCAAATTTCACATAAGCAGAGTAAAGTATAAATGCATAACCACCCGCCACGTCTTCTTGTGTGGGAATATGGTTTTTTTCAGGCTTCATGTTTTTAAAATCAAAATAAGAGTAGCTGTAGCTGTTGCCCATGACCGAGTCTGACTTATAAAACTGCTCAGCGATACCCCTCAGTATATCATCGAAATCATGCTCATTTGGATAAAAATTGGCGACGCTGTAAAAGAGCACATTGTTGTGCACCTCATACCAAAAGTCGTTGCCATAGCCACCGCCGATGTGCGCGCCTTTATTGGTGAAATTCATAATGACATTCCAACCATTGTCTTTATTGTAATAGTTGCGCAACATTTTGACGTAGTTGCGCCCGTCTTGTCGGCTTTTGTCGATGCCCACAAGCGTTGCACCTAAGACAGCACCCATGGCACCCAATGCTTCGTGATTTTCACCGTTGTTGACTTTTGCGCCCATACGGATGTCGCCTAAAGCGGTATAAATGCCAAAAGTGGTATCTGGAAAATTCCTTTTCATGCCATCGAGCCATATGAACGGAAGATTGTCGCCTTTTTGATTAAAATCAAAAATATAGCTATCGAAGTCTTGGGTTACTTTTTTCCAATCTTTGTAAGCATAAGGCTTCGGATGATTGGGCATTTTGTCAACTCGGGGAATTGAACGTTGTGAGATAGATGTTACGTTGTTGAGTATTGGTTTGGGCGCAGTGCAGCCCATAAAGCAGAATGCTATGATAGGAAATAGAAGTATTTTTTTCATACAAAATAGGTGTTTAAATATAGGAATTTTAATGTGTGAAAAATAACAAGGTCAAATAGGATTAGTCTTTTATCGCATAGTGACATAGGGGGTTTTCACATAGAAAACATAGTTTTCTCCTACAATTACCTATGTTTTCTATGTGAAAACCTCTATGTAACTATGCGATAAAAGACCAATTATGTTAAATTTGAACGGCTTCAATCGAATTTACTGAGGGGGTCACATCTTCAATTTTATCCAAATCCTTTACAAGGCTTTTTGCCATAAAGTAACCCATGAAATGAAGGACAGCGATGACCAACAAGGCATACCGCAAAGCAATGTCTACACTGATATAACGCGCTAAAACGATGAACAGGCCACAACCCAATAAACGTCCGACATACAAACCTAATTCATGGTTGAATATATAAGAAAACGTATTGCGCTTTTCCTTTTCCGCCACAATATCTATGACTTTTAATTGAATCGGAAAATAGGCAATATCTAACAATGGTCGAGCAAAAAGGAGACATAAAACAAATAATATGACACCTATGGCGGAATACATAACTGCATTGAACAATGCCCCAATAACAAAAAGGGTGCAGCCGATACCATAAATCAAAACGCGATGTTTGGGCGTTGTTATCCTACCAAGCACATAGAGTAAAATGGCAGATAATGCGGCTGCAATACCTTGTATGAGTCCCAAAGAGCCTTCTTTTCCGACGTGCGTCATCACTAACATGGTGGGTGCTGTGACGATATAGCCTTGCGCAATGCCTTTTAGCGCAGCGAGTTGGAGCATTTTATTCCATAATTTATCAAATTTAAAAAATAGAAACGGTGCTTTAAGCGGGTTTTGAAACTGTCCTCGATGTACGAGTACAGAAGCAAAAGCAGACAGTGCAAAGACACAAGCCGTAATGATGTAATATGCCATATTGACATTGCCCCCGAACCAACCGTTTTGGTCTGTCATAGCGATAAATGCGCCAGCAGCTAAGGGTATGCCAATGCCTGTAAATGTGTAAAAGAAGGTTTCAATGCCATAATAATAGTTTCGATTGGCGTCTTTGGTGGTATTGAGTGCGAGAAAATCGCGGTTAGCCCAAAAGAAGCCATACGACAAACCCATAATCAGTCCAGCGACAAAAACACCAAACGTACTGAGACTTTGCAGGGTCATCATGGCTGCCATAGAGACACCACTCAGTATCATACCTAACGAATAGAGTCTCGAAATAGGCAAATGATTCAACAAAAAGCCATTGATCATAAACGTCAAGGGGATGCCTGTGTAAACTGCCAATTGAAAAATGACGACAAGGCTGATGTCTTCTGAATTGCGCATAATGTAAGCCCCGATGAACAGCTCAATGATGGGCGTAACCATCCCATAGATAAGATTGGTGAGCAAAAGCACGCGCATACTGAGGGGGTGCCCTTTGAAGAAATTCAATTCTTTTGTTAGTTGACCGAACATAATTCCTTAGTTTTTAAATGAATACATCAGTTATTTGTAGGGGAACGCTTTCTAATAAATCGGATAATATCTTTTGGATGGACAATGTTGCGCCGCAAATGACTTCATCGGAAGCACCATAATACATCGTGATTTCATCGCCTTCGACGATGTGCCCATTTGTGAAAATGACATTGCCAAAGAAACCCGTGAGTTCATAAGGTTCAGTGGGTTCCATCAAAGGTTCAATAGAACGGGCGAGGACTTTTGTTGGATTATTGAGGTCGAGTAGTATTACCCCCAATGCGTAGCGATTGTGTTGGTCTGCACCATGATAAATTGCCAACCAACCTTCATCGGTTTTTATGGGGGCAGCACCTGCACCAACGCGCGCTGAATCCCACATATCTTTGCGGGTTTGAACAATACAATGGTGATTGCCCCACTGAAAAAGGTCATTGGACGAAGCTATCCAGATAAAATTGCCCCCTAATGCGATACCTGAAGGTCGGTGCAAGCAATAGTATTTATTGTCTATTTTCTCCTCGAAGAGGGCACAATCTTTATTGTGGGGTGGTAAAATCATTCCGACCCTATCGAAGTCCTGCCAGTTTTTAGTTTGCATAAGTCCTACCCCTACCCCACTTTCAGAGACCTGTGTGTAGGTGAGATTGAAAACACCCTCGATAAGGCTGACGCGACAATCTTCAATGCCAAAGGTTTCTAATGCACCTATGCCAAACAGCTTCGTCAGCATCGAATCGGGTTCATAGAAATGAATCCCGTCTTCGCTGCACACGAGTCGAAGGTGAGAGAGTGTGGACAGATATGTTTTGCCTTTGTAACTGACCATACGGGCATCTGAGAGGTTGAGATGTGGGTCGTTTGTAGCAAACGATAAAATTTCCATACGCCCATCCCCCGTCAGTATAGGCAAAGAAACGATACCTTGTTTTTGTATTGGACGTTCAGCTACGCGCAAAAGCAACCAGATTTTTCCTTCAAACTTAAAAACACCCGGGTTGAGCACGCATTCGATAACAAATCCCTCTTGACTCGGCTTAATATCTTTTGGTGTAAGTAATGGATTTTGAATGAATCTATTTGCCATTGGAAAAATAAATAATAATGTGTGAAATGTTGTTATAAGCAGACGACAGTCGCATAAACTATTGAATTTCAATGATTTATTAAAAATAAAAGTAGCGATTATGTAAAACGATTGACTTTTTGTTGTAGGGTTGAATTGTTGTAAAGGGCTTCCTATAAAAAAATCTTTGACCACTTTTAGGTATAAACAGGCTTTTTATGGCTATAATACGTATCGGATATTTTTAAAATATCCGATACGTTAACCGCAGTTAAGCCTCGAAAGGACAGAAATGTGGCTGTATATTTTCAGTCAAAATTTTTATAGGACAACCCTTTACAACTCATACAACAATTTAAATTAGTTCTTTACAAACTTCAATGCGCCTAAGCTTTTACCATCTTGGACAAAATTGAGTAAGTAAGTACCTTGTGGATATTTGCTGACATTAATAGAGAATTGACCCGTTGGTATTTGGGTTTTACCAAAATTGACGGCATCTATTTCCCGACCTGCAAGGTCAAACACTCTGACTAAGATAGCTTCGTTACCTGTGAAAGCATGTTTGATATTTAAGACATCAGCCGTTGGATTAGGCGAAATACTTTTGACCGCCACTTTTAAAGCCTCACTTGCTTGCTCATCAACAGGCGTTGTACCCGTTCTGAACAGTTTGTTGACTTCAGCTGCTGTTAAGGCTTTATTATACAATTTCACGTTATCCAAAGCACCGAAGAAGTATTGTCCACCGTCGACACCGTTGTTACCAAAGAATAGCGGACGCGCTGTGCTGTTGAGTTTGCCGACTGCAGGTACGCGTTTGGTTTCAATACCATTGATATAAATGATATTATTTATACCATCGTGTACCATCGTGACGTGCCACCAAATACCGATTGAGAGATCATTGCCATCGCCGCTGTCCATGTCCACAATAAAATTATTGGACAAAGTATTTTTGCTATTGGTCGTAAAAACAATGCGACGATGTTGTGGCAAAGAGACTTTCCAACGTTGGTCCCAGTGACCGAAGTCAATCACATAAGCTTCAGCATCTGCCAAGTTCGTACTGTCGACACGAATCCAGAAGCCAATCGTTGCAAAGTCCGAAATCAATTGAACGGCGTTTTTGACCAGTACAGAGTCCTTGTTTCCATCAAACCGAATGGCTTTTCCAGCCAAACCTGCGCGCGTGATGAATGTCGGGTTGCCGCCGATTGTGCCGTGATTATTATAAGGCGTTGCATCATTCGCGTTGTCGTCGAAAGGATAAGAGGCAACCAAACCCGGCTCGCCTGTGTTGACAGGAGCTAAAGTCGTGACGGTCTTTTCTGCTTTCGCTGATTTGTTTTTAGCTGCGTCAAAAGCTTGTACTTCGAAAGTATAAGCCGTTAAGGAAGTCAAGCCGCTGACAAATTTTGTCAAGGTTGGCGACAATACCGTGTCAATCGTCACACCATCTTGGAAGATGATATAACCGACAACGCCCCGTGCATCGGTCGAAGCCGTCCAAGCCAATTGTACTGAATTGGAACCCACTTGTGCCGTTAAGTTACCCGGAACAGATGGCGCAATACTGTCACGCGCTTCGTCTTGACCCGTTGTGACTTTCAAAGTTGCCATAGCAGATTCATTACCTGCGGCATCAATGGCCGTCACACCGAAGGTGAACTGCGTTGTCGCCGCTAAGCCTCTGATAACCGCCGTCGTCGCAGGCGTACTCAATAGGAGCGTATTGTTTCGATACACATTATAAGCCGTTACACCAACATTGTCCGTCGAAGGCAACCAAGCTAAAGTGACATTTGTGAACGCCACAGTCGCTGATAGACTGAGGGGGGTACTTGGCGCTTGTGTATCCGTCGCAGCAGGCGCCGTGTTTTGCGCTGTATATAAAGCGAGAACTTCTGCATCCGTCAAAGCGACATTATACAATTGCACTTCATCTAAAGCACCATTGAAGAAGCCGCTTGAATCAATGGGGTCGTAACCAATACCCAATGGTTTCGTCGTTGTGCCGAGAGCACCTGCCGACGCCACACTTTTTTTCAACAAACCATTGATAAATATCTTGTTGCTTGTGCCATCGTGCGTCATGACCACGTGACGCCACACGCCCACAGGCAAAGGCACTGAATCTGAATCCATATCCACGTTCACACCCGCTGCATTCTTGGTAGAGAATACAGGTTTGCCGTGAGACGGTAAAGAGATTTTCCAACGTTCTTGCCAACCACCATTTGACAATAAGTAAACTTCACCCGTTGCAGGCAATGCAGCTACTTTTACCCAGAAACTAATCGTGGTATTAGCACTATTTTGTTGCGGAGAGTTAGCGGCTTTCACTTGACTGTTGTTGACAGCCAAGGCTTTATTGGCTTTGCCAAAACGATCGGTTGTTGGCGTGGCGTTGGTTAATGTAGCAGCATTGGCATAAGGCGTAATGTCCGCGCCATCGTTATTGAATGGATAATAAGCCACCAATGTACCTGTGATGACTGGGGCAACGCTTTGGCTTGTATAGAGCGCAGCCACTTCAAGATCGGTCAGTGCGCGATTGTACAACTTGATATCATCCAAGGAACCATTGAAGTTGCTGCCACCATTAATAGGGTCATAACCGATACCAAAAGGTTTGGTCGTTTTACCCAGTGCGCCTGCCGCAGTAACGCTTTTCTTTAAAGCACCATTGATGAACAATTTATTGTTCGTGCCGTCATGAACCATAACCACATGACGCCATGCGCCAACAGGCAAAGGCACTGAATCTGAATCCATATCTACGTTCATACCCGCTGCATTTTTTGTAGAGAACACAGGTTTGCCGTGAGACGGTAAGGATATTTTCCAACGTTCTTGCCAGCCACCGTGCGACATGACATATGCCTCGCCCGATACAGGCAATGCCGTTACTTTTATCCAGAAGCTGATTGTCGTATAATCGGACTGATAAGTCACTGAATTGGATGCAATGAGTGAATCACTCCTTGTACCATTAAAACTCACGGCATTGCTGCCAAAATTGAAGCGATTGGCAACGGCTGTTGCTTTGCCCGTGGCATGGTTGCCAAATTGAGAATCGTCGTTGCCATTGCCATTCAATTTGTAATCAGCCACAAAGTCTGTTACAACGGCAGGAGAAAGAGATTGAGCCGTATAAAGCGCCGTGACTTCTGCTTCAGTCAATGAATAGTTATACACTTGTACTTCGTCCAATGCACCATTGAAGAAACTACCGCCATCAATCGGATCGTAACCGATGCCAAGTGGTTGAACAGTGTTTTTCAAAGCACCCGTAACGGCTTTAGAGGCTTTTTTGACACCATCAATGAAGATTTTATCATTCGCGCCATCGTGCGTCATGACCACATGTTTCCATACATCGACGGGTAAAGCATTGCCGTCGCCTGAATCCATATCAGAGTTGCCCGTACCAACGTTGTTTGTGCTGAATACCGGTTTGCCATGAGCGGGTAAAGATATTTTCCAACGTTCTTGCCAGCCGCCATTCGATAAAAGAAATGCTTCACCTGTCACAGGCAGCGCATTGACTTTCACCCAGAAGCTGATGGTTGTATTGGCACTATTGAGCGGCAACGAGTTAGACGCTTTTATGGCAGAAGATGTGCCATTGAACTCATATGCTTTCGAACCAAAGCCGAAACGGTCGGTTGTTGCTTTGACATTCGTCAAAGTAGCATGATTGGCATAAGCAGAAGAGTCAAAACCAGAGCTATTGAATGAATAAGACGCAACACGCGCGTTCGCAATGGTTGGCACGGCGCTTTGTGTCGCATAAAGAGCGGCCACTTGGGTAGCGGTTAAAGCCACACTGTACAAAGTCACATCATCAAGCGCACCTTTGAAGTAATTGGTGACGTCGATAGGGTCGTAGCCCATGCCGAGAGGCTTGGTTGTCGTGCCGAGAGCACCTGCGGCTGCCACGCTTTTCTTCAAAACACCATTGATATAGATGCTGTTGCTTATTCCATCGTGTGTCATGACGACGTGACGCCACACACCCACAGGTAGAGGCACTGAATCGGAGTCCATATCCACATTAACGCCTGCCGCATTCTTCGTAGAGAAGACAGGTTTACCATGTGATGGCAAAGAAATCTTCCAACGTTCTTGCCAGCCACCATGAGATAAAACATATGCTTCACCCGTGACAGGAAGAGCGGTTACTTTAATCCAGAAACTGATGGATTCGCTCGCCGTATTCGTGGCAGCGACATTGGGCGCAATCAAACCTGATTGCGCACCATCAAACAAGACGGCACTGTTTGCAAAGCCGAATCTATCTTGTGTAAAGGTTGCGCCATTGATAACGGCGTTGTTGCCCGTAACCGAAAGGTCATTGGCGTTGCCCGTAAATAAATACTGAGCAACGGGCGTTTGTGCTTGCACTTGTAACCCCATGAAGGTTAATAACAAGCTCGATAGCCAGAGTCGTGAACGTAAATATAATTTCATTATTAATGATTAAAGAAATGAATGAATAGTTTTATTAATTATTGGATATTGATGATTGTTTACTCGTTTTTATTGCTTTTACAACTTGACAAACCGTGCAACACCCCATTCTTTGTCCATCTGCACGGTGACGATGTATATGCCTGACATAAATTGACTGATATGCATCTCAATTTGCCCCCCCTCAGTATAAAAGCTCTTTTCACTGACCAATTGTCCATTCACTTGTCTGATTTGAACGTTCACTTTTGCGTTGTTTTGAGCAGGAAGCGTTATTGACAAGAGGTCGGATGCAGGATTGGGCGACACTTTTATTGCTTGATGGTCTGATGTGAAAATATCTTTTAATGCAGTAACACTTTGTTGATATAAAGTCGCAGCAGCAGTCGGAGAGAGCGCGTAGTTAAACAGTTTTACTTCGTCGATAACGCCTTTAAAGTTGTAATCAGCGACATCGGGCAGCATTTGTCCGATTAATAAATCTAAAGTTGTGGTGCGTATATTCCCCGTCAAGGGTTTATAGGCGACGAGATTGCCGTTGACATACAGCGCCATCGTCGAACCATCGTAAGTGGCAGAGATAAAATAGAAACTATCGAGCGCAAAAGGTGTTGGCGCATCTAAATCAGCAATCGTTGTGAGCGTGTTAACCGTCCAGCGCAAGTTCTTATCGGGTGTAAGGGACAATTTCCACCGATTTTGCCAACTGCCATGTGAAACCAAAAAGACTTCTTTGCTCCCTAAGCTCGCCGCATTGAACCAACAACTGACTGTCAACGCATTTTGTACATTCAGAATCGGACTATTAGGTACTCTAACGTTTTGTGTACCGCCATTGAAGTAAGCGGCGCGGTTCGGCACGCCATTTCTGTCGGGTACAAAGGCAATGCCTGAGGCAATACCATTCAATTGATTGCCACTGATGTCGTTTGAATGGTTTGTAAAAGGATAATAGGCGATGATATTGCCAATGGTGGTACTAAAATTCTTCACAAGTATCGTTGTCGTCGCGTTTGCAGACAAATTACCGTTGTCTGTGGCTGTTACATTAATCGTATACACCCCCTCAGTATTCGGAGCATTCCAAGTGGTTGTACGGGATGTTGTATTGGTAAAAGTTCCACCGTTAGCCGTCCAATTATAAGTCATTGGGTCGCTGTTTGGGTCGGTTGCCAGACAGGTTAGTTGTAGGACGCCATTGGTTGCTGTGTAAGTTGCACTTTTTTGTATGCTTGAAATAATGGGAGCCGCATTGATTCTGGTTACGACTGTTATATCAATCGAAGCAGTATCCTTATTGCCTTCAATATCTGTTGCAATGACTTGGATTGTAGTGACCCCCTCAGTATTTTGTGCTTTCCACGAGACAGTTTTATCTGTTCCGTTGATTGTTCCTTTCGTTGCTGTCCATTTATAGGTAATAATGCCGCCATCTGGATCTGTTGCTGTCGCAAAAACTAAAGTCGAATCATTCACTTGTATCGTTGTTTTGGCGGCAGCCAATGCTTTGATACGCACAGGACGTGTATAAGGCGTTGTTGATTGACGATAGTCCACAACGGTATTATTGACCAACATCTTATGGCGATTGTACGTCACTGTTCCGCCGACAGGCGTTAAAGTAACCATCAATGCTTGGTTCGCAGGGATGTTTATATTCGTCGAACCTGATACATTTCTGGCGATAAATGTCTCTGTCAAGGCATCATAAATGTCAACGGACGTAGAACCGACATTGAGCGCGACACTTTGTGATGTACCATAAGGATTGTAGTATAAATACGTCGGAAACGCTGTGCTGTGGAAGAAATCAGTCTTCAATAAGTCCAGTTTAAGTATCTTTTCGACATTGGTTTCTTCAATCAGACTGCCCAAATAGCCAATTGACGATGTACCATACAAAGCTAAATTCGTCGCCGCCCATCCACCGCCCAAGGCATCGCCTGTTGAGAACGGCGATACGCCTTGCCACTTCTCGCGCAGGGCTTCATAACCAATGACTTGATTAGGGTCATATATATTTGACCATGTTGCTGCATCTTGTCGGTTGCTCGGTAGGAAGTTTGGATAAAATAAACGCGTCGCATTCGCTAAATTGAGCATCCATTTGCCAATACTGCGGGCAAAACGTTTGTCATAACGCACCATCGGCACGAGTGCGGCGGCTTGTTGCACGCCATTGAGTTGAAAAGCATAATCATTGCCGCCATCATTGGCTTCGCCGACCAAACCAGAGACATCAAAGCCGCCCCAAGTGCCTATTATTGTTCCCCAACCGCGTATCGCACCTCTATCGAATGACCAATTGACCATCTTTTCGATGTTGTAAGTCGTGCCCAGTTCAGCATTCATCTTCGCCGCCGTGTATGTGCCGTAAGGCAGTTGCAATTCATAGGATGGATTGGTTGGGTAATTGTCCAAAAACTCGATTGCCCACTCCGCACCTTTCAAAAGCTCTTTATTTCCCGTCGTTTTATAGGCATTGTACAAGACCCATGCATAGGCTCCCGATGCTTCAGGTTCTTTAACGCCTGTTGTCAAGGGCTGCATCGTCTTAAACTTCCACGCGCGATAGTCCATATTCGGCACCGTCCATCCTGTATCCTTCGCACCCATGGCGCGAACAGATTCTAAGAAACGATTGGCAATGGTTGTGAACTGGTTATTGGCTTCGGTGCCCATATTGGGATACAAATCATAGAGTTGATAGAAAAAAACATTGGGCATAAGGTCGTACCACCAATCTCCGCCACTGCTGGCACCTGCATTATTGAGATAAAGGTTCTCGCCATTGGCTTTATTAAAGAAATCTTGCGACAGTAAAAGCCAATTTTGTCCATATTGATTGCTTTTGTCGTTGCCTACTAAAGTTGCACCGACCAAAGAAGGCAATACATTAATCGCTTCACTGCCCGAAGGGCTGTTTGTGCCGACGTAAGTATGCAATTTGATGGTTTTACTTTGTGGATAGTTGACGCCTGCTGCGCCGATAGATATTGTCGGCAGATATTGTCCTGTCTTCGTCACGTCATACACAAAAGAATCGTACTGACGCGCGACTTGTTTCCAATTTCGAAGATTATAAGGGGCTGGTAGGTTCGGCATTCTTTCAATGCGCGGTACGGCGACTTGTCCCGATTGCCCGAGCAAACAGTTCTGGATTGAACTGTTTAAGATGAGCATGAGGGTAATATATCGAATAAATAAAGTCATAATGTTTTATTGTAAAAGTGATTTGCTTGGTTGGATGTTATTTTATTATCTATTGAAATCAAAATGGGCATTTTTACTGAGGGGGTCTAAAATCCTCAGTAATTTGGATTTTGCTTCAAATTTGTATTCAAGTCCATCTCAATTTGTGGTAATGGAAATACCTCGTGTTTGCCGACTTTAAACTCTGGTATCTTAGCAGCAGCAATACCCCACCGCACCAAATCGAAATAGCGGTGCATTTCAAAACCCAATTCAACGGCTCGTTCATGTCGAACAGTATTTATCATCGTTGTTTTATCTGTCGTCATGACACGTGGCAAAGCGGTTACAGGATTGGTCGCTTGCGCTCTTGCGCGCGCCCGAACAGTTTCGAGTGGCACACCTGCTTCAGTAACCCGATTCAATTCAGCTAAAGCCTCTGCTTCCCAAAGTAAAACTTCGGCGTAACGAATAGCCGTGTAATTGATATCGCCATCGGCTTTTTGGGTGACGGTACTGTCTGGTTGTAAGTATTTACGCGGGCTATATCGCGTCGATGAAAAAGAGTTTTTATAGACGATGCCGAAATAGTCTTCGTTGTTTTGGGCGACCGTAAACTTGATGCGCGAATCGTCTATTTCAAATTCTTTTACGAAGGTTTCTGTTGCTTCCGCATAACCATAACCACCGACAATCTTTTTAGAATACCACCATTGATTCAGTGAATTGCCAACGCCAAGCTCTAAATTGGTGTGCTGAATTTCCCAAACAGACTCTTTATTGTTCTGCGTCTTTTTTCTAAAATTGTCTTGATAATCGGGCATCAAACCGTAAATGTTCAAGGCTTTAACTTTTGCGATATATGCTAAAGCTTTATTCCACTCCTTTTGATAAACACAAACCTTAGCTGCGAGTGCTAAAGCTGCACCTTTTGTCGCACGACCTGTTTCCGCCGCCGGATACTGAGGGGGTAGTAATTCAGCCGCTCGGTCGCAATCAATGAGCATTTGAGCGTAAATTTCTGCCTTGGATGTCCGCGGTGCTTTCAATTTATCAGGCGCAACGATGGTCGTAAACAAGGGCACATCGCCAAAAACCTGCGTGAGTAAGAAATAATAATAAGACCGCAAGAACAATGCTTCTCCTACGATGCGGTTCTCAATTGCTTTATCGAAAGTAATATTTTTAATTTTGTCTAAAACGAGATTGGACTGTGTGATACCGCTGTATTGCAGCTTCCAAAAACTGTTGATTTCATCCGTCCGAGGCGTGTGTGTTAAGGCATCGATGTCTGTCAGACCCGGTCTCGAACCATCACCACCCGTAATGGCTTCATCGCTTGCCAAGATGCCAAAAGCCCAATAGAAATTATTGTTGCCGTTGCTGAATGTCAACGGTTTATATGCGGCATTCACCGCTTGTATTGCATCTTCCTGTGTTTGGAAGAAAGAACCCGCATCCAAAGTGGCAATAGGGTCTTTATCAAGAATACTATTGCAAGAAGCGAGGAGAAGGACTACTGTTATGAGCGTATATTTTATCATTTTTATTCGTTCTTGTTGTTGGGCGAAGCCCTTACTATGATAAATTTTTTATAAGTTCTATCCCCGTTTGGGAAACTTAGAAGTTGCCTAAACATCGTTTTAACCCGCCTTAGAAGTCTAATTTAAAACCTGCAATAACCGTCCGTGGTGCAGGCACTGTGCCCCAATCAATACCTACTGCCAAATCAGAAGCGACGCCCACACCTCGTGTATCGTTGGTATTGGCTTGTATTTCAGGGTCTAAACCCGAATATTTAGTCCATGTAAAAGCATTTTGAGCCGTGACATAAACCCTCAAACTGCCGATGCCCTTCCATTTTAGCACCTCCTTTAAGTTATAACCCAACGTGATGTTACGGATACGCATATAAGAACCATCTTCAATCCAACGGGTCGAAGGACGTCGGTTGCTATTGCGGTCATCCAGGCTGACTTTAGGAATATTGGTATTTGTATTGGTCGGTGTCCACCGATTGAGTATGGCTTCATAAGAATTAAAGCCACGCGATTGGGTTTCATAAGCAAAATTGCCAAATAGGAAATAGACATCATTGCCTTGAACGCCTTGAAGGAGCATAGAAAAATCGAAATTTTGCCATGTAAATCCAGCATTGATACCATAAGTAAACTTAGGAAATGGACTACCGAAGTGCGCACGGTCTTTATCGTCAATTTTATTGTCGCCATTGATATCAGCGAATTTAACATCTCCAGGACGCGTATCCAATGTTTGAAAAGGGCTTTTGTCAATCTCTGCTTGTGTTTGAAAAATGCTCAACATTTTCCAAACATAGAATGAACCAATGGGATAACCCACTTCTGTGCGCGTCAATGGACCATCAGACAGACCAAAACCGCCCAAAATAGGCTCACTTTGCGCAATTGACACCACTTTGTTCTCCAAGGCAGAGATGTTTGCGCCAATGTTGTATGCAAAACCTTTATACTTGTTTTTATAAATCAGCCCCAACTCCACCCCCTTATTCTCGATTGAACCCGCATTAACATAAGGCGGACGTTCCGATCCACCAGCTTGTGGGACGGGAACACGCACGAGGATATCTTTAGATGTTTTTCGATAAATATCGGCAACGAGAGATAGACGGTCTTTCCAGAAACTCATATCCAAACCCGCATTTATTTGCGTTGTGGTTTCCCAACGGATATTGCTGTTGCCTGTTTCGACGATGGACGCTCCTGTTACAAGCTTATCGCCAAAAGAATAAGCACGTTGCCCTGTTTCGACAAGAGAACTGAATGGATAAATACCAATTTCTTGGTTACCCAATTGTCCCCAACTGCCGCGTAGCTTGAGACTTGATATAAAATTTAATTGTTTATGCTTAAAAAAAGGCTCGTTGGATATATTCCAAGCCGCTGATACTGAGGGGAAAGTTCCCCAACGATTGTTGGGCCCAAAACGAGATGAACCATCCCGACGAACAGATGCACTGAGCACATAACGGCTATCAAATGAATAACCCGCTTGTGCAAAATAAGACATCAAAGCCCATTCTGTCGCAATACCCGATGCGTTGACATTGCCCAAAGCGGCGGGCAAACTGCCATTGATGTAACGAAATAACAAATCGGTACGACGGAAATTATTACCCGATGCACCGAGGTAGTCCGTGTGATTCTGAATGGCTTCCATGCCCAATAAGGTAGAAATACGATGTTTGCCAAACTGTTGTGCGTAGTCCGCCGTATTATTCCATATCAAAGTTTGATTAAAAACCCTTCCTTCATTGAGAGAAGTGGGATTATAAATCGCATCAGACAACCGAAGTTTAAACAATTTTTCTTTTTCAAAGAGAAAATCGCCCCCTAAACTACTCCGCAATTTCAAACCTTTGAATGGATTGAGTTCCGCATACACGTTTCCAAATATCCGATAACGCTTGATGTTCCAATCTGTATTCTCGTTGAATACCAATGGATTGGCATTGCCATCGCCATAAAGAGTTGGGTCGCCCAATTCAGAAGTGACATTTATATACCGACCGTCGGGATAACGCACAGGAAAAAGCGGCGCCGTGATGAGTGCGTATCGAATACCACTTGGTTCGTTCCCGGGTCCATAACCGTCGCCTGAAGAGCCAATGAGCTTTCGGTTGGTATGCGAAAAGGAAATATTGTTGCCAATTTTAAAGATTTTGCTCCCGACTTCGCCATTAAAACGCACTTGGTACTTGTCAAAACCTTGTCCTTTGAATACACCATCTTGAGATTGGTATTCACCTGATAAGTAAAAGTTGCTGTTTTCACCACCGCCCATACCCGTCAGTGAATAGTGTTGCATCGAAGCGGGACTAAAAACCATACTCAACCAATCATTGTCAGGTAAGGTCTTTAAAATAGCTGGATCATACGTCTTAATTTGACGAATGGGAGTCCGAAGCGCATTGGCATTCGTTATCGCTTCATTGCGAATGGTTAAATAGTCGGCTGCATTTAGTAATTTAGGCAAATTAACCGCATTCTGAATACCCGAATACGCATCAAAACTGAAACTTGGCTTGCCCGATTTGCCTCTTTTCGTTGTGATGACAACGACACCATTTGCCGCACGCGCGCCATATATTGCCGCCGCTGCCCCATCTTTCAATATGTCAATGGATTCGACATCTGATGGCGAAAACATATTGATATTGCCCGTCGTTGGGACACCATCCACAATAAAAAGCGGATTGTTATTGCCCAAAGTACCTGCACCTCTGATACGCACAGCGATATCGTCGCCAGGGGCACCCGTTACTTGCGTCACCATAACACCAGGAGCTTGACCTTGCAAAGCTTGCTCAAGACCCGAGACAACGAGTTTATCAATATCTTTTGATTTTATAGAAGAAATGGCAGTAGAGACATCAGAGCGAATCTCTTTTTTATAACCTGTAACGACCACATCTTTTAGCATGGCATTACTTTCTGCCATTGATATTTTTAAGGTCGTTTTACCTTCAAGCGGTACTTCAATCGTTTCTAAACCAACCGAGGATAATACCAAAATAGCATTGGCTGTATTAACTTGTAACGTGAACCCCCCCTCAGTATTTGTGAGTGTGCCGTTCTGCGTGCCTTTTTCTAAAACCGTTGCACCTATAATGGGCTGTTGGTCTTCTGAAGAAATGACCACACCTGAAACAGTTTGCTTTTGAGCATATGATATTTGTACAAAGAAAAGGAAAATGGCAAATAAAAGCCAAAACTTGGTAGAAATGCGACAAAAACCTGTCGGAAATAAGGCAGTTTGTAAAGAGTTTAGACCCATATCAAGATTATTTTGATTACTATTGACAAAAGTCTATACTTTAAAAGTCCTTTCTTGATACAATAAAGCGATAATATGGTACTTTTATGAAAATTGTCTTTTATTCAGAATCTGTTATCGCATAAAGCGGCTTAAAACAAATAAAATTCTTCAAAATGGATATTTATCAAGAGATTACGCCACTTAAAGTACCTGATGTCTTTGTCATTTTAGATTCTTCTAACAATGGATTTGACTATCCCATACACAATCATCCTGAATATGAGTTGAACCTCATCATCGGTATGTCAGGCACTCGTATCGTCGGTGACTCAACAGAACGTTATACAGATTGCGATTTGGTTTTACTCGGACCTTATCTCTACCACAAATGGGATGGCGACTTGCATTTACAAAACACCGGACAGTCCTATCGCGTTATTACCATTCAATTTGCCATGGGCTTGTTAAGTGGGCAATTCTTTCAAAAGGAACAATTTTATAAAATTCGTAAACTTATGGAGGACTCAAGCAAAGGCGTTCGATTTTATGGAAAGACCTTGGACGAAGCAATGGGCATGATGATAAATTTAACAAAAGACAAAGGGTTTTTAAATGTTATCGAATTCTTACAACTTCTCAACCTCCTTTCAGAGTCATCCGATGCCTGTTTTTTATCCAGTGAAGGGTTTTCATCAAAAGTTTTGAGTGCGCACAGCAACCGCATACAAATGGCATACAGTTATATTTTGAAAAATTACGCTCAGACCAATCTGAAAATAAGCGATGTTGCGACACAAGTCAATATGAGTGATTCCGCTTTCAGCCATTTTTTCCAAAAATATGCATTTAGGAGTTTCACTCAATTTTTATTGGATGTCCGCATTGGTCATGCATGTAAATTGCTATTTGATACTGATGAAACAATTGGTCAAGTTTCTTATGCGTCTGGTTTTAACAATCTTTCAAACTTCAATCGGCTTTTTAAAAAATACCGAAACGCTACACCCGTCGAGTTTCGGCGCAGACATATAGAGAAAAATAAGTTTGATTGGACCCAACAAGTAACGCCCTGGCAATTCTTACCGTCTAAAAATCAAATACAGACTTCTGTTCAACCTGAATCTTATGCAACCAGACTGGTGCATGTGTAAACATTTTAGTATAATTGATAGGGTGATTTAAAATCACCCTATCAATACAAACATAATAGGTTGCCAAAAAAGGGGGCGCGCGCAATTGGGGATTTAACAAACAAAAATCTTAAAGAAAAAAGATATTTTAAAAAATACTTATTTCCTCAATAAGTTTTATGTATTTTTAAAGAAGTTTAATCTTTTATAAGTTTGCACGTTATTTAAACATCTGATTATAAACGTTTTATGATTTTAAAAAGGGAGTAAATTTGGGTGCAAAAGGGAGTAAATTTGGGCGTAAAAGGGAGTAAATTTGGGTGCAAAAAGGGAGTAAATTTGGGCGTAAAAGGGAGTGAATTTGGGCAGATAAATACCTAAATTTACTGTAAAAGGGAGTAAATTTGGGTGCGCGTGTTTTTAGTATGCTGTTTAAAAAGGGAGTAAATTTGGGCGAGTAAATGCCTGAAATTGCTCAAAAAGGGAGTAAATTTGGGCGATTTAAAAGGGAGTGCTATAAAATGTACTCCCTTTTAAATTTATGACTATCTTCGTGTTTCACATTTAGAAGCGGATATTTTATGAATCAACCTATGATAGAAAAGGTCGCCAAAATAGACAACACATTCATTGTCAATGCCCAATATCGGATGACTGCCAAAGAGCAGAAGGTACTTTATTACCTCATCTCGCACCTCGACCCGAAAAATGAGCAAGATTTCAATGTCATAACAGTTCCCATACGACAATTAGAAGAAAATTTGAAAGAATCTTCTACGAAATGGGGCAGTTTGTATGAAGAAATTGATCGGCTTTGTGGCAATCTAATTTCCAAAAATATTGCTTTTCCAACCAACGTTTTGATAGAAGGCAGACCTTTGAAAGGGCGCATTAACTTTTTTTCGTCTATACGTCCTGTTATTGACGATGATGGGCAAACGGCTATTCGTTTTTCATTTTCACCCGATATGAAACCGTTCCTTTTGCAACTGCACCACTACGTCAACATCGGTGTGTTGGAAGTCGTACCAATGACCAATGCCCACGCTATTCGGATGTATTCCATTTTTAAAAGTGAGCGCAACCGCACAAAGCCTATGAAAGAGAATATTTTACGCATAGATTATACATTAGATGAGTTAAAAGCGGTTTTGGGCATCAGCGACAAATATCAAAGCGACAACTTCAAAGATTTTAGAATATATGTCTTAGACAAAATCCGAGATGAGATTAATGAGCATTGTCCCGCCATGTTTGTGGAATACGATTACATCAAAATACGTCGTAAAATTAGTGGTGTGACTTTCAGCATCATCGAGAGAAAAGCGACCACACAGCGTTTAATAGAGCCGGCTATTCTACCTAAAACAGTTCCTGCACCAAAACAGGATATGAAAGCCTATAAACCTTCAGAAAATGAGTTGGCAATCCTGACACGGGCGAAATTACAAGGATATAAAATACTGGTTGCCTATGGCGTGTTTGGAGGGATTGCTTTCAAACAGATATTGCCGAAGATAAAAGGGAGTGAATTTGAGGGATTTGAGGACTTTTTTATCGAGAAAGCCATTCAATATTTTGATAAAAAAGCAATACAAAACACCACGAAAGAATTAAAAGCCAGCACTTTTGTTACATGGTGGACAAAAAATAAAGTTTTTGAAACGGGTGAAGTATGGGTGGATATTTTAGAGAAATTGGCAAAACATAAGAAGCAGTTACAGACTAAAAGCCCTGAAGTATTTGACAATCGGCTCATTGCTAAGACGATGACGAATGCCCAATTTGAAGAATATTTCAAAGCCCGTAAAGGTGTTTAAACAAGAAATCAAAGTATAGTTGTTATATTTAATGGAAAATGGATAGCGGAAAATTGATAATGTGTAAATGAAACTTACTAATTAGGCGAACCCCTTTCAAAAGATTATAGTTCTACTCTCCTAAAATACGTCGAAATCAAAAAAAACGCCCTTAATAATCCAATAATTCGACTGTTTTTTCTGCCTAATAGTCATCTAATTAGCTTTACGTCTAATTAGCTTTACGTCTAATTGCTTAATTATCTAATTGCTTAATTAGATATAAAAACAATTGTCTTGATAGATAATTAGATAATTGTCTAAATAATTAACTACTTTTGAGCCATTATTTTTAACAAACGAAATTAACAATGGCGAAGATTCTCATGTTCGGCAACCAAAAAGGCGGTGTCGGCAAAACACAAGTTTCCATTATGACGGCAACGGCTTTGAGCCAAAAACCTTACAACCTCAAGACGTGTGTTGTGGATATTGACAATCAAAAATCAGTTATTCGTGCCCGTAATTTCGATTTAAGAGCCTATCAAACAGAATCTGTACCTTTTGAGGTTCGCTCCTACTCTATTCCTGAGCTTCAAAAAAACATTGCCGCCCTCGATAAGGATTTTCAGCTCGTCATTATTGATGCGGCGGGAAAATTAGATACCACGCAGCCTGTCGAAATCCAAGAGATTTCAAAAGCCTTGATGTATATTGACAGTCTTTTTATTCCTTTTGTCGCTGGAAACTACAATTTGGAATCAACACTTGATTATTTTCGTTTCATCAAAAACGTTCAACTACAACGAGCCGTACAACCACGTCCACTCAATGTCTTTGGGTTCGTCAATATGCACCGTGCACGCAGTCGTGCCAATGCCTATCTGAACGAGGATTTGGACACGTTACAAACTTCTGAAAATTTGGTGACGATGCACCAATCGCTAAACGACTACGCAGCTTTCAGAGAAGCCGATACCATCACCAGCCTTTTCGACCCCCTCAGTAATGACAGCGCGAAACAGAATTTTTCGGTCTGGTTGCAGGAATTACTTCAATTAATTTGATAGAATAAGTGTGTTGTATTTAGTAACCAAGTGTGTAGAATCGGCTTCAGCATTGAAAATCAATCGTTTCTGTCGTATCTAAACACCCAAAACAATACACTAAATACTTAATTATCTAATTATACAATTAAGTATTTATCTAATTGTGCAATTAGACAATAAAAATGTTAAATATTATATCCAATCATCTAATTATTTAATTGTCTAACTATCCAATTATTTAATTGTCTAACTATCTAATTATCTAATAAAATGGCAAAGAAACAGCACATTTCACGCGTAGAACCACCCACATTTGACGCCACAAAGTTTGCGGTCACAGGTAATTTACCAACGCCTGAAATCGTCAACCAATCTGTTTCAAAGGTGACGGGCGTTGAAGCCGAAAAGGAAACGCCGAAAAAGACCCCCTCAGTAAAAGAGCCTATTAAAACAGTAAAACCCAAAAAGTCAGAGATTGAAAGAGGGCGAGATGCCCGGGGCGCACTTAATAGGGTAGGCATCACGGCATTGGTTGACAAGGACTTGCTAAAACAAACGAAAATTTTAGCGATTCAAAAAGGCTTATCTATGTCCGACATCGTCAACGATGCGCTTGTCATTTATTTGAATACTAAATCTAAATAGCTAATTATCTAGTTAGCTATTTATCCAATTAGACAATTAATGACTTTCGGATTGAATTGAATTTTGCTTAGTTACATAAAAAGCATAGTTTTGTAGAAAAAAAGGCAAATGACAAAGAATATCAGTGTTTATGACGAAGTAGCTACTTTTATGGCAAGTATGAACCCTAAATTGGTTGTTGCTTTTAAACCTTCCAAAGCGAATCAGGAAAGGCTTGATTTTTTATTGGATAAGCAAATAGACTCCGAGTTAACACATGAAGAAAGGAACGAATTAGAGCATTATCTCATGCTTAATCGGATTATTGGACTCGCCAAAGCAAGAGCTATAACAATATTAGCAACCGCATGAGACAAAGAATTTCCGCCGTCTTATCTTTCGGCGACAGCTTATGGCACTTTCCTTATATCCATAAATTTTTAACCCTTATTGGTATCATCGTTCAACGCTTTCTTCTCTGCTAAGGGCGGTAAAAAATTTTCTGGACTCACCACTTTTATCTTCTGCAATCCATTCATCGGTTCGCCCTTGCGCCCTATAAATTTCTTTCAATCGCTCAAAAGCCAATTCAGGATTTTCGGCTTCGTCAATAGCTCTTTTTCCTTGCTCTGCTAACCACCGCTTTAACGGCTCCGCTTTGGGCGAAGGGACAGACATGATGAGCCGAAACACCCCCTCAGTATGGGCGCAATCAGAAGGGTATTTTTTACCATCTTGACCTTTTATTTTCAGCTTCTTACAATTTGTAAGAAGCTGTGGCTCTCTTTTTTTCAATACATACCAATACGTTTTAGCATTAATACTATCAGTCAAAATGCCAATCACATCTACAACAGAAAAATACCATTCCTCGTCATGCCATATTTTGCGAATCTCTTTATCTTCAAAAGATATCAAACTTTGGTCTTCCATAGTGTTTGTATTTTAAATCAAAAAGTTTAGAAAAGACAAAACTAATACATGTTTTAATAAAAAAAAGGGTTTTTTGTAGATTTTGTACCAAGTTTTATCTTTCCAATGTAGCGGCATATTAAACAAGAACAAAACTATATGTTTGAAAACACAAATTGCTTTCTGAATTCAAGAAAAGCTAAAAAGTCAATGATAAATGAAAATCCTTTTATACCCAATCAAAATGTTTAAAAATTAAAGTCAAACCATCTCCAATAAACAAAAACACCACGCGAAATCGAAAAATTATTGCTCCACCCAGCGCGCGCAGCTTAAAACTCAACTATCCCATAGCAGGAGCAACGCTTTTATTAAGTGGTATGGGTATTGTGTTTTGGGGTTTGTAATTTCCTTTTTGAATCAAAAAAAAACGAATAATACTGAGGGGGTGCATACAGTTTATGACAATTGTTTTTATTTTTACCAATTGTTTTTATGCTTAAACCAATATTAACGAAATAAAATTTCTTCAATGTCTAAAATGTACCAATCATATTCTGATTTTGACCTTATCGCACGGCTCAAAACGGATGGCGTAGAGGCGTTTGAAATGTTATATACGCGCTATTTTTCAAAAGTTTAGGAGCAAAGTACTGAGGGGGCTAAAAAGCATTGAAAGATTCACCACTTGTTCAATCAAAAAAAGCAGACGTGTGTCACCACGCCTGCCATAATATCTAAATTCCGTTGTTCAAACCTTATTGGCTCTACTGTATATGTCATTATACAGTAGATTGGCTCTTATTTTTAAAAATTTAGATGCTCAAAAGTATGGAAAAATTAAGAATTACACAATCCGTAAACTGGCACAAAGTCATGCGCATCAGTTTAATTCAGTTTATTTTATAATCAGTTTCGTTGGCTATGAAAATAAGACTATTGCCATCAATGGGCGCACCGTTATTGACGTTGTTTTGGTGTCTGGGAAGGAATTGAGCGAAGTGGTGTTCAAGAGCGGCGAATGGTGTCATTCTTATCACCACCAAATCGGGTAAAGGGATGAAAAAAACATCGCTCAACTTCACGAGTAATATGGCTTTAGAAGTGCCAACCAAAGGTTTTGATTTCCTCGCTAACTATCCTGTTGCTTTAACTTTGGAACAACGTCGTGCGGCAACCAATACACCCAACCAAGCTTTTAACTTTCAAACCAATGCTTTTGGTAGCCGTGTCTATGTGGGACCCAATGCGGGTGTTAGCAATAACACAAACAATGGTTATAAAACTTTGTTGAATGGTCGGTTGAATTACAATACCGATTTGGGCAAAAATCATTCTATTTCTGCCTTGATGGTTTATGGCGAGGAATATTGGTATGACCGTTTTCAAGGCAGCTCACGCAACGATAGGTTGTATCCGACGTTGCACGAAATTGATGCAGCATTGACGGATATACAAACAACAGGTGGTAACTTACGCGGCTGCTATTCTACCGAGTAAAGGTAAATTGACTTCAATCGAGGTTGAAGCGTCGATAGCGGGGGCAACGGGTACATCGCTTGAAAACAAGTCTTACTTTACCAACGGCAGTGGTGTAGATGTGGGCGTTCAAATCGGAGAACCTGCAGCAACTTCGGGTACAAAATCATCTGTTACTTTTACCAAAGACACGTCAGCCGCCACGCTGCGTTACGCCTATGTCGTTCCTGAAGAAGCATGCGGCAAAACAATCAGTTTTACATTCAAAGCAAAAAGTAGCAACGGTGAAACTATTTCTATGGTCATGGGTCCTTATACCGTTGCCCAACAGATGAAAATTGGAAAAAACTGCATCAAACCATCCTTGATGAAAGTGATAAAATCATTGCGTTACCCACATTAGAGCGCATCCAAATTGGACGACGTTTGCTCGATAAATCGAGGGAATGTATACGCCGCATCTTTTTCTTATCTTATGCCTATCGCTTAACAAATGATAAAAAATACTTTGAAAGGGCAGAAAAAGAACTGTTAAAAGTGGCGCAATTCAGCGATTGGAATCCTTCTCATTTTCTCGATGTTGCCGAAATGACGATGGGCGTTGCCATTGGTTACGATTGGTTATACGATGATTTGTCGCTCTCTTCACGCAACATTATCAAAGAAGCCATTCTAAAAAAAGGTATTGAACCGTCTTTAGAGGCTAAAAGCAACAGTTGGTTGAAAGCCACCCACAATTGGAATCAAGTCTGTAACGCAGGTATGACTTACGGCGCTTTGGCGATTTATGAAGACAAGCCAGAATTAGCCAGTCAAATCATTGACCGCGCCATTGGTTCTATAAAACTGCCGATGGAAGATTACAAACCCGACGGGGCGTATGGCGAAGGTTATGGTTATTGGGGTTATGGGACAAGTTTCAACCTCATGTTTTTAAGTGCTATCGAAAAAGCATTTGGCAGCGATTTTGGGCTGTCCAATACTGAGGGGTTCTTTAAAACGGCGACTTACTTGCAAAATATGGTTGGTTCAACGGGCAAAACCTTCAACTATTCGGATGCGGGTAGTGGCAATGGTGGTTTAAATCCCGCGATGTTTTGGTTTGCCAAAAAGACTAAAAATAACAGCCCGTAGAATCATAAATATAAGCCGTACACGAATTATGTTAAAAATTGCTGATGACCTTGTTGTTACAATTTTTTCCAATTCCCTCTCAAATGATACGCCTTCGGCTGTGTGAAAGCCCGTAAACCGATATGTGAAAGCGTCGCGCCAAAACCAGAATTTTTCCGACCACTCCACGGCAAGGCGGGTGACACGCGGTCGCAACAATTCCAATAACTGGAGCCAGAATTGATGTTTGAAAGGATGTTTTCAGCGCGTTTTTGCGAAGCAGAATAAACGGCAGCCGTTAAGCCATAAGGCGTGTCGTTCATCAAATAGGTCGCTTCTTCATCATTTTTCACCTTCATAATGCCGATAATTGGACCAAAAGATTCTTCTTGCATCACAAGCATACCGTTGGTAACATGGGTTAAAACTGTCGGCTCAAAATAGTTACCCATTTTATCCATACGTTTGCCACCACAAACCAAAGCAGCACCCTTTTCCAAGGCATCTTTTACTTGATTTTCCAATAAAATTAACTGGGCTTCTCGCGTCAGTGGACCGATGTAAACACCCCCCTCAGTAGGATTGCCAATTTTCCATGATTTGACTTCCTCAACGAATGCGGCAACGTAAGCATCATACACGTTTTCATGGACATAAATACGCTCGACAGAACAGCAACTTTGACCATTGTTGTAAAACGCGCCGTCAGCTGTTCCGATTGCCACATTTTTTATATCTGCCACATCGTCTGCAACATAAAGAGGGTCTTTTCCACCCAATTCCAATTGGCAAGGCACCATTTTAGGGGCGACTTTTTGATAAATATAATGACCTGTTGCGTATGAACCTGTAAAAAAATAGCCATCAAATGGCAAAGTCAATAACGCTGCACCGACCTTTCCAGAACCAATAGCGACGGCAAAAACATTCTCAGGAACACCCGCCGCTAAAAGTAGTTTTTGTATGTGCAAACCTGTCAATGTCGCAAATTCTGAAGGTTTGTAAACAACGGCATTTCCAGCCAACAAAGCAGGAATAATGACGTTTGTACCCACCAAATAAGGGTAATTCCAAGCAGAAATATTGCAAACAACGCCTAATGGCTCATACACAATGCACTCGCCCATGTCGGCTTCTTCTACCATCCAATCGTCTTGCAAATATTTGGCGGCGTGAGTACAAAGCCATGTAATCCGTGTTTGCGCACCAGTGATTTCGTTTCGAGATTGTTGCAAAGGTTTACCAACTTCCTCGGTCAATGTGGTGGATAATGCCTCTTTGTGCGCATCGAGCAAATCGTGAAACCGCATCAAAATCGCTGCTCGGACTTCAATCGATTGAGCAGACCATGCCTTTTGACCTCGTTTTAAGCTTTCTAACTTTTGAGATAAAGTCGCTTTCGTATCTGTTTTGACCGTTTTAATGACTTGATGGGTTGCAGGATTTTTAATGATAAGTCGCATTTTGACTTTTTTAATTAGATGTGATACAGGTTTAGTTATAGACCCCCCTCAGTATTTTTCGGAACTGGCGGCTAAAAATGCCTGCCTGATGTTTTTTGTAAACGGATTTTCTCGGGGTATCATGCGCTCTGGATGCCACTGAACAGCTAAAAAGAATGGCTTTTTGTCATCAATTAATTCAATGGCTTCAATAAAATGGTCATCAGAATAAGCGACAGCCCTCAATTGTTCTCCTAAAACATCAATCGCTTGATGATGGGCACTATTGACATTGCCCCGTTCCTGTTGCACAATATTGAAAAATAAAGAATCTTTTTCTACGAAAATGGCGTGTTCTTTATCTAAATCGCTTACTTTTTTATGTTTAAGATTATTTTCCGCACCAATGTCTACGTGTAATGTGCCTTTGAAAAAGACATTTATCAATTGCAAGCCACGACAAATACCTAAAATGGGCTTTTTCTGTTGTACCGCTTGTGCCAAAACGGCTAATTCAAACACATCTCTGGAAATGGCAAACTCATGGGGCGCATGAGGATAATCCAATGTGTAGTCCTCCAAATAAAATTTGGGATGCGAATCAATGCCGCCCGACAGCACAATGCCATCACACAAGGCGACATCTTGCACATTATGGGTGTCATACGACAATTCAATAATTTCAATATCATCCTGCCCTTTAATCCATCGCGGATAATTGGCGTAATTCGTTTCAGTTTGTGTGATTCCTATTGTAATTGGCATGTTACAGGGCTTGTAAATATAGGTTTTTAAAATCTTCTCTACTGACAGGTTTTGGATTATTGGGATGTGCAAAATCGGCAAAAGCCAAGTCTGCGAGGGTCTCGATGTGTTCTGATTTGACACCAATAGCACTCAGTTTATGTGGAATATTGATGCGGGTGTTTAAATCAAATAGGTAGGAGACAACAGCATCTCCTGTACAACTCTGCAAGTCCAATATTTGAGCAATTCTTCTAAATTTATCCTCATTACCTACAATATTGAACGCCATGCCGTAAGGAATATTCACCGCATTCGCCAACCCATGGTGTGTATCCAACAAAGATGACAAGGGATGCGCCAACGAATGTACCACGCCTAAGCCTTTTTGAAAAGCAATAGCGCCCATCATCGAGCCTAATAACATATGGCTGCGTGAGGTTAAATCTGGGTTATTGGTCGCTTTTTCCAAGGATTCATGAATCAAACGGATGCCTTCCAAGGCAATACCATCACAAATGGGGTGATAGTTTTTCGCTAAAAAAGCTTCCATATTATGGGTCAAAGCGTCCATGCCCGTCGCAGCCGTGATGAAATTAGGCAATTCCATCGTAAGCAAAGGGTCAGCAAAAACGATTTTTGCAAGCAGTTTGGGCGAAAAAAGTATCTTCTTTTGGTGGGTTTCATCATCGGCAATGATGGCACTTCTGCCAACCTCACTGCCCGTACCCGCCGTTGTCGGAACGGTAATAAAATGAGGCACATCGTTGGTGACATACACATCGCCGCCTATCAAATCATCGTATTTAAACAAATCCTCGCGGTGATTGATGCGCAGAAGTATCGCTCTGGCAACATCTAAAGCCGCACCGCCACCGATGCCAACAATACAATCGCTGTTGGTTTCATCATATGCTTCAGTTCCTTTATACACATCAGATTTGACAGGATTTTTATGAATATCGGAGAATATATCCACTTTTAAACCCGCCTTTTCTAAATCCGATATGATGATTTTGAAAAATATTAACTCGCGCACATTTGGGTCAGTCACGACTAAAGGACTTGTCAAATTATTTTTCTTTAAATAATCGGCTAATTCTTTCACCACACCTGCACCAAAACGGATGGTTGTCGGAAAGTTGAACTGTGAAATCATAATTTTTTGATTTTAATTTTAAAGTTCATTGTATTAATTTTAAGGTGCGTCGCACCGATACCGTTTATAGAAAAACCACAAACCTTGCTTTTTCCTAAGGTGCGTCGCACCGTCACCTTGTATATTTCTTTATGGGGTGTCGGTGCGACGCACCTTCATAAAAAATTGTGCAGATATGGTTCTATAAACGGTGGCAGTCCTCACGGACTTTTAATCAAATTGATACAATGAACTTTTTGGTCGAAGGACTCTGTATTTTGGATTGATTTAGACAATCTCAAAATACCGTTTCATTTCCCAATTGGTTACGACTTTTGCAAATTGTTGCCATTCCCATTCTCTTGTTTCAGTAAAATGCTGTACAAATTTTTCACCTAACAATTCATGTGCGATTTTAGAATCCCGCATTTTCACCGTCGCATCAATGAGATTTTTAGGCAAACGACCATTGCTTTCATCAATATAACCGTTGCCAATCGTACGCGGTTGTTTGAGTTCTAAATTGTTTTTTATGCCATACAAACCCGCTGCAATACTCGCTGCTATCGCCAAATAAGGATTGGTATCTGCCCCAATAATCCGCGTTTCTAAGCGGCACGATTTGCTGCTTGCAGGCAAGGCGCGCAACGCCACCGTCCGATTATCAATGCCCCAAGTCAAAGTAGTCGGTGCCCAAGCCCCTTCAACCAAGCGTTTATAAGAATTGACATTGGGTGCCATCATCGGTAATATTTCAGGTAAACACAACAGTTGTCCTGCGATATAACTCCGCATCAAATCACTCATATTATGCGGGTCTTTTTCATCAAAAAACAGGTTTTTTTGAGCAGAACTGTCCCAAAGACTTTGGTGCACATGACCACCGCAACCAGGCAAGTTTTCCGAGATTTTAGCCATAAAAGTCGCCATAATGCCTTGTTTATACGCTATTTCTTTCACCGAGGTTTTAAACAAAACGGCTCTATCGGCGGATTCAATTGTTCTGCCATATTTAATAGCGGCTTCATACGTGCCCGGACCCGTTTCCGTATGCAGTCCTTCTATCGGCACATCAAATTTTGTCAAATCATCAAAGAGGCTATTAAAAAAGTCATTGTTCAAACTGCTTCTCAAAATTGAATAACCAAACATGCCTGGGGTTAAGGGTGACAAGTTTAAATAACCTTTATCTGCCGCCGATTGGGGTGTTTCAGCAAAATTAAACCACTCAAATTCTTGTGATACAAAAGGCGTGAAACCTGCTTTTTGGGCATCAGCTTCCACTTTTTTCAATAATTGACGCGGGCAATTGTACAGTGGTTCGTTATTATCGACCACAAAATCGGCTAAGAAAAAAGGCACATCATTTTCCCAAGGTATTTTCCGAAAGGTACTTAAATCTACTTTCGCTTTCGCATCTGGATAACCCGAATGCCAGCCCGTATATGTGCCATTGGTATAGGACACATCTGCCATATCCCAACCAAAAACCACGTCGCAAAAGCCAAAATCGCTTTCAGCAATGGATAGAAATTTTTCGGCAGACATGTACTTACCCCTCAGTATGCCGTCCATATCGGTGATGGCTAACTTGACTTTTTGAGCAGGATATTGCTTGACGTAATCCAGTATTTCTTGATTTGTCATTAAACAGAAATTTTTCTAAAATAATCATTTCAAAGATTTCAAATAATTTTTATTCGATACCACTTTTTCTCCCTCTTCATCTTCAACCATTTTTAGGGCTTTACCTGCTGTTTTTCCTCCTTGAGTTGCTGCATTTTTATTTTCATCAAAGCCTTGGGCATCGTTTTTAATGGCTCTCTGCCTCGTTAATTCCTCACCTAATGAGGTAAAAATCAGCTCCAATGGTGTCATGTGGTCTCGCAGGTTTTGATTCGTTTTGGTTAGTCCTTTAAATTCTTTATGCTCTTTGGGCGTTAATCCGAAAGTGCTTTTTGCAATGATAGCCGTCAAAATCGAGTATTCTTGACCCTCTTTGACAGCTCTATTTTTCCATTCATCGGTTAGTTTATTTCGAGTTTTAATACTTTCTATCCGTTTGTCAATCCAATCATCAGAATAGCCTTTGGTTTTGTATAATTCTGCCATTCTTTCAAAACCCAATTCAGGGTTTTCGGTTTCCTCAATGCGTTCCGTACCGACTTGGGCAAGCCATCGTTTTAAAGGTTCTGCTTTGGGTGAAGGGACAGACATGACAATTCGTAGTACCCCCTCAGTATTGGTGCAATCAGTTAAGCGTTTCCGTCCATCGGATGCGGTCAATTTCAACTGCATCCAAAACGGATGCGTTTGGCTTTCTTCTACCAACGATTTTTTAACCTTAGTCCAATAGTTACGTGGAATAGGGCTATCGGTCAAAATTTCAATAACATCTACAACAGAAAAATACCATTGCTCATTATGCCATACTTTACGAATTTCTTTACCCTCAAAAGGGTTTAAGTGATTTTCCATTTGTTAAAAGCTTTAGATTTTTTGTAAAAATAGGTTTTAGAATATCGGGTTCAATTTTTCCCTATTTTGCTGTTATATCCTTTTTGCTGTTTGATTTTTTCTGAAATTGAAAGGCGAATCTATACGTTTTATTTTTCCTTAGGCTTGTTAGTTTTCTTTTTCTTCGGCTTATTTCTGTTCTCTTTGTCATCTTCTGCACGCCGTTTCTGCATGGTTTCGGTGCGGTCTAATTCTTCAGATTCAGAAAAAGCTTTCCAATCAAACTTTTCATCAAAAGGCGTTAAGGCTTTAGCGGGATCCGTATAAGGGCATTTTTTATCATTTTTTAAGTTTTAATTATAAAATATGAGCACTTTTTGCGCCATCAAGCACTGTTTTACTGAGGGGGGTATAAAAATCAAATCGTTCTTTTAGGTCCTGTAAACCAATGTTTAACCGACAAATGCCACCAAATCCACAAGGAAAACAAAGTAAGACCTAAAAGAATAGGCGCGTAATTGACCGCAACCCACGTAAAACCTTTATTGCCAGGAACTGCTGCTGGTTCAAAAGGCATGATAAAATAGACGGAAATAACGACGATTTCAATAACAGCGATGAGGTTCATCCATTTATACTTTTTGCCCAAAGTCCAAGCACCTGCCGTAAAATTTTTACCCACACGCCAACGCAGCCAAATAGGTATCAAACAGGACAAATAAAGACCAATAACTGCCACTGACACGATGGCATAAAAAGCGGTTGGTACACCCCGAGGGCTTTTCCACAGAGCGGGTAAAGTGATGAGTACGCCAATCAAAGCACATATCAACACGGCATTGACAGGCACTTGTTTGGTATTAACTTTTGACCAATATTTAAACCCCGGAATAGCCCCATCTCTTGAAAAAGCAAACATCATGCGGGAACAAGAGGTCAAACAAGCGGTGGCACAGAACAATTGTCCCGCCGTAGAAATAGCCATGACCAATTTAAACATAGCGGGTGTCAAAGCTGTGTATAAAATCGAGATAGCTGAACCCGCTCCGAAAGAATTTACTGAGGGGTCGAAAGAACTGACGATTTCGGGCTTTGTTGCCGCATATAAAAACGCCATTAAAAGGATATAGCCCCCAACAGCCGAATAAAAAATGGATTGCCAAATGCCTTTGGCTGCCGATAGATGCGCGTCTTGCGTCTCTTCTGCCAAATGCGCCGAAGCATCAAAACCAGTGATGGTGTATTGAGTCAGTAAAAATCCCAAGGGCAGGACATACAGCCAATACGTTGCACCATCTGAAAAACCTGAATTATTGATTTGTGTCGTGAACATCCATGCGACACTCTGATGTTCCGTGGGCGTAAAAACAAGTATAAGTATGATAATGGCTGCCCCAAATACATGCCACCAAACGGAAATATTGTTCATCATCGCCAATATTTGACTGCTAAACGTATTGAAAGCTGTAATCATCACCATAATAATTGCAAACCAAAAGAATTGCTGATGGATGTAATCGCCGCTTAAAAAAGCAGTGGCATAAGTGGGAAAATAGACACCCAATGTGATGTTTAAAAACGTCGCAGCACCATAAGCCACGGAGGGCGTAATGGCGAGTAATCCGATGAGGTTGAGCCAACCTGTAAAAAAGCCTGCCTCTGCGCCACCTAATTTGGAAGCCCACCAATAAATGCCACCCGACGTCGGATAAGCTGAAGCCAATTCTGCTAAACAGAAACCGATAATCAAAATAAAAGCAGAAATCAAGGGCCAGCCAATAGAAATAGCAATCGGTCCGCCATTGTTCCAAGCCTGTGCGAAAGTGGTAAAACACCCCGACAGTATCGAAATAATAGAAAAAGAGATGGCAAAATTGGAAAAACTCGACCACGTCCTTTTCAACTCCTGTTTGTAGCCCAAGGCTGCCAATAGGCGTTCGTCTTCGGAAGAAGGGGCATTAGGTGTTTTATTATCACGCATACATAGGCTTATTTTAAAGTGTACAAAGATTCGGTTCTTACGGGTAGACCTTCAGAATCATACAAAGGACTTTTGGCAAAAATGGCTAAAATCTAATTGTACAATACCTAAAATGCCCCTCTTTTTTCTCTTATTACCCCCCTCAGTATTTTGGTTCTTTGAATAAGTGATTGATTGCGGGCAAGGTATAGGTATAGTAGACGGAAATGGCATAGGTTTTTTATTTTTTTTTGCAAAAAAAAAGCAAAAACGTATGCCATTTCCGTCTACTATACCTGAATCTATAAAAGGCTACCAGAAAGAAATGAACCAGATAAATGAGGTATTAGGCAGCAATCATGCGTATTAAAAGCGTATATTTGTCTATAAATATCATTAATAACAGTTCTTCGACAATTTTGTGTGGGGTAATAATAAAAAATTTACCCCCCTCAGTATAAGCACTCGAAAACTGTTAGGGAGCATCCATAACAAGTTTAAAATATCATAAAAATGAAAACTTTTAGCGTTTTATTCTCAGTAACAATTGCCTTATTATTTTCTGCCTGCACATCTTCGCTTACCAATCATGACGCACTGCTTAAAGATGAAGCTCAGCGCAAAGCCATTATCAGTAAATTGATGCAAAATCATGATTACGCCATACAAGTGATGGATTCAATTATAGAAAGGGATCATACGGAACAAATGATGTCCCTCGATAAAGGACTGATGCATATGATGATGACCGACAAGGACATAACAAAAATAATGGTGGATACGGCGGCGCATCGCATGATGATGAACAATATGATGCGGATGATAGAAAAAGACAGTGCCGATTGGATTGCCATGTGTCAGAAAATGATGGAAAATCCGAAAATGAAGCAAACGATGCAGGATGTGCTTGAGAAGAAATAAGAATATACTGAGTACTCTGACCAAAAAGTTGGTTAAAATAATTTAAGCAAAAGCACGTTAGTGCTGCCACCGTTTATCATGCAGAGCATGATAAACGGTATCGGTGCGACGCACCTTAAAATTAATACAATGAACTTTTTAGTCAGACTACTGAGGATGTCTCATTCAAATGCTATACTTTTTGTGCATCTACCACCGAAATGGCTATCATGTTCACGATTTCACGGGTCGTACTGCCCAACTGTAAGACGTGAACAGGTTTTTTCAAACCCAAAAGAACAGGTCCTATCTTTTCAATTTCAGCAATTTCTTTCACCAAATTGTAAGCAATATTAGATGCAGATAGATTTGGGAAAAGTAAAATATTTGCCCCTCCCTCTTCGATAAGCGAACAGAAAGGGTGGTTTTCTTTCAATAATTCAATATCAAAAGGCAAATGGGCTTGCATTTCACCATCTACAATCATATTGGGATGCTTCGCTTTAAGAATGTCTAATGCTTTGCGCATTTTGACGGGATCATCGCCATCGGCACTGCCAAAATTAGAATACGTGAGAAGAGCAATGCGTGGTTTGATATTGAATTTCTCTACTTGTTTGGCTGCTAATTCTGCTATTTCAACAATTTCTTCTGCGGTTGGATTAATATTGACCGTCGTATCTGCCAAAAAAAGTGGTCCGAAACGGCTCATGAGAATATACATACCCGATACCTTTTTAATACCGTCTTGTCGTCCAATCGCTTGTAATGCGGGGCGAACGGTGTCGGGATAATTGCGGGTCATGCCGCCAATCATCGCATCGGCATCGCCTGCTTCAACCATCATGCAACCAAAATAACTTCTTCTACGCATCATGTCATGCGCTTCCGCTTTGTTGTAGCCTTTACGTTTGCGTTTTTCAAAAAACATATCACCGTATTTTGCAGAACGTGCTTTCTCTTCCTCGTTATGCGGAATACTGGGATCTGTGATTTCGACATTGGGTAAATTCAATTGGTTATCATGAATTAACTGCTTGATTTTCTTGGCATTACCCAACAAAATAGGCGTAGCGATATTCTCTTCGAGCACCTGTTGAGCAGCTTTCAACACTGCCAAATTTTCGGCATCTGCCAATACGACACGTTTTGGATGTTGCTTCGCTTTGTTGATAATCCCTCTCGTCAATGTATTGTCTAAACCCAAACGTTTCGATAATTGGGCTTCATAAACATCCCAATCTTGTATGGGGAACTTCGCAACGCCTGTTTCCATAGCAGCTCTGGCAACGGCGGGTGCAACGGTTGTCAACAAACGCGGGTCAACGGGTTTTGGAATGATGTATTGTTTACCAAAAACCAAATTATCTACGCCATAAGCCATATTTACCATATCTGGCACTGGTTTTTTCGCCAAATCCGCAAGGGCGTGAACGGCGGCGAGTTTCATTTCTTCGTTGATGACTTTTGAGCGAACATCCAATGCCCCTCTAAAAATGTAGGGGAAACCCAGTACATTATTGACTTGGTTGGGGTAATCGCTGCGACCTGTCGCAAATATAATGTCCTCGCGGGCAGCTATCGCTTCCTCATAGGCAATCTCAGGGGTTGGGTTTGCCATCGCAAAAACAATACAGTCTTTTGCCATCGGTTTTATCATCTCACCCGTTAAAACATTGCCTTTTGACAAACCAATAAAAACATCTGCATTGACCAAAGCCTCGGTCAAAGTCGTGGATGCGGGGGCATTGTCATTGGCAAATTCTTTCTTTTTACCATCTAAATTGGTGCGGCTCGGATGAATCAAACCCTTAGAATCGAACATAAAAATGTTCTTTTTTTGTGCGCCCAAACTGCAATACAATTTTGTACATGAACTTGCCGAAGCACCTGCACCATTGACAACGATTTTTACGGTTGACATATCTTTACCAACGAGTTCAATCGCATTGAGCAAAGCCGCCGCACTGATAATCGCTGTGCCGTGTTGGTCGTCGTGCATGACAGGAATGTTCATTTCTGCCTTCAACCGTTCTTCAATGATGAAACAATCGGGTGCAGAAATGTCTTCTAAATTGACCCCACCAAAAGTTGGTTCGAGGATTTTAACCGTTCTGATGAACTCTTCGACATCTTTTGTGTCCAATTCTAAATCAAAAACATCAATATCAGCATAGATTTTAAACAAAAGTCCTTTCCCTTCCATGACAGGTTTGCCCGCCGCGGGACCAATATCGCCCAAACCCAAAACAGCTGTTCCGTTGGAAATAACGGCAACCAAATTGCCTTTGGCGGTATATTTATAAACATCTTCTGGATTTTCATAAATGGCAAGACAAGGCTCTGCAACGCCTGGCGAATAAGCCAAAGTTAAATCGCGTTGCGTAGCTGTTTCTTTTGACGGAATCACTTCGATTTTTCCAGGGCGACCTTTGGCGTGATAATGTAGGGCTTCTTCTTTGAGCGTTTTATTTTTATTCATAAATGTAAGTTATTGACGTGACTAAAATATGTAAACAAAAACTCTTGGAACGTTTTAAAAAACGCCAAGAGTTGAGGTAATGCGTTGCAAAATAAGTGATTATTTTTTGTAACTCCGTTATGTCATCTGAACTTTTGGAAAGTTCTAAGATGCCAAAGATTATTTTTAAAACATACTTTTCCCAAAAATACCTTTAGCATGTTGGAGAGGATAATATCGCGTATGCTTTTGACTGTATCTTTCACATTTTAATGGGTACTTAGTTCTACCTTTGAGTAAACTACTGTACTGTACAGCAATCTAGTACTCTGACCAAAAAGTTCATTAATGTAATTTAGCAAAAACCCGTTAGGGCTGACACCGTTTATCACGCTCTGCATGATAAACGGTAACGGTGCTACGCACCTTGCATAAAATTATTTCAACGAACTTTTTGGTCAGAGTACTAGTCATAGAGTATAGTTTGACTAAATTTAAAAAATTCAGTCAATAGGCATTTTGTTTAAAAGATGAACTAACGTTTACAACAACCAATTTCTATCAAACAATAAAAATCAAAAGATGCAATTCAAGGAAATTGAGACCATAAAAACCCTTTTTAAGGAAAAATACAAGGAAGAACCGTTGATTGTGCGCTCGCCGGGACGCATCAACTTAATTGGAGAACATACCGATTACAACGAAGGGTTTGTATTACCCGCAGCTATTGACAAAGCGGCTTATATCGCTGTTTCACTGAGGGATGATGATGAAATACATCTGATGGCTTATGATTTGAAAGAAAATTTTTCAATTACTATTCCAAACATTAAACCGATTGGTGATATCAGTTGGCCCAATTTTATGTTGGGGGCGGCAGCGCAATTCTTGAAAAAAGGCATTGCCATAAAAGGTTTTAATGCCATTTTATCCAGCGATGTGCCGATTGGTGCAGGGCTTTCTTCATCGGCTGCCATTGAGTGTGCCACGACATTTGCCTTAAACGAACTCTTGAAAACGGGATTAGATAGATTGACCATGGTACAAATGTCACAAAAAGCAGAGCATGAATATGCGGGGGTTAAATGCGGTATTATGGATCAGTTTGCGAGTATGTTTGGCAAAAAAGACCATGTTTTGCGATTGGATTGTCGCTCTTTGGCGTATGAGTATTTCCCTTTGAAAATGGACGGACTAAAAATTGTATTGATGGATACCAACGTCAAACATTCGTTGGCATCGTCTCAATACAATGTTCGTCGTGAACAATGTGAAGAAGGTGTCGCATTAATTCAACAAAAACATCCAAGTATTAAAAGCCTGCGTGATGCAGATATGATGATGGTGAATGACTGTATTGACCCCAATACACTTGTATATAACCGCTGTAAATATGTTGTAGAAGAAAAACAACGCTTATTGGATGGTTGTGCTGCACTTCAAGTGGGCGATATTGCTGCCTTTGGCAAAAAGATGTTTGCGACACATCATGGACTCAGCAAAGAGTATGACGTGAGTTGCCCTGAACTTGATTTCCTCGTCGAACAAGTCAAAAAGGACCCCTCAGTATTGGGCGCAAGAATGATGGGCGGCGGCTTCGGTGGTTGTACGATTAACATAGTAAAAGAAGCGGCGGTGAACGATTTGATTGAACGTATCACCCCTCAGTATAAAGCAGCTATGCAGTTAGATATGAAGAGTTATGTGATTGCGCTTGAAGATGGGACGTCTGTTTTTAGTTAATTTACTAATAACGCAGGTATCGGATACTTTCAAAGTATCCGATACCTTATTTGCTATACGATTGATTCAATTCTTAAACACCAATTATTATGTCAAACTCTTTTGATTACAAAGAACACCCGCATCAGCGGCTCAATAGGCTAACAGGCGAATGGGTACTTGTGTCACCCCACCGCACCAAACGCCCGTGGCAAGGTAAAGTGGAAGCATTGCCACCCGATAATCGACCTACGTATGACCCGACTTGTTACTTATGTCCCACGAATACACGGGCAGACGGCTCTAAGAATCTCGATTATACTGCGCCGTATTCATTTACCAATGATTTTTCGGCATTGCTGACTGATACGCCTGACGGAACGTACAATGAGCAATATTTGCTGCAAGCGAAAAGTGAACGCGGCATCTGTAAGGTTATCTGTTTTTCGCCTAATCATGCTTTGACGTTGCCACAAATGACAGAAGAGGACATTGCGAAAGTTGTGGACTTATGGCAAGAGGAATTTGTAGAACTTTCCAAAAATGAATGGATTAAATACATACAGATTTTTGAAAATAAAGGGGCTATAATGGGCTGTAGCAATCCACATCCGCACGGACAAATATGGAGTCAAAGCGATGTGCCTGTGGAAGTCAACAAAGAGACTGTGCAATTCAAAAACTATTTTGACACAACGGGCAAGAGTTTGTTGACTGATTATTTAAATATTGAATTGGAAAAAAAAGAAAGAATCGTTTGCATGAATGATGATTTTGTGGCGTTGATTCCTTTTTGGGCAGTTTGGCCCTACGAAATCCTTGTTATCAGTCGCCGTCACATTATGTCCATTGCTGATTTTAGTGCCACCGAAAAATTGAGCTTGGCGAACATTATCAAGCAAGTCACCATCCGTTACGATAACCTGTTTGAAACAAGTTTTCCCTATTCCGCAGGTATGCACCAAAGCCCCGTCAATGATGGCGACCATACGGAATGGCATTGGCACATGCACTTTTATCCACCGTTGTTAAGGTCAGCGACGGTCAAGAAGTTTATGGTTGGCTATGAGATGTTGGGTATGCCGCAGCGTGATATCACGGCTGAACAAGCGGCGGAAAAGCTCCGAGCGGTGTCTCAAGTTCATTATTTGGAATTTCTCTAACAGGTTCGAGAGGATTTTATTGAGGGGGTACTTAGGATAGGGAACTTCCCAAAATTTCCCTATTCTTCTATTTATCCCCCCTCAGTATTTTGTCCATTTATGTGTTCTATATGACTGTCTATCCCAGAATCAAGCCTAAAGCGAGTCTTTTTTGTATTTTTTTCATCATTCTAATTATTTTATGAAATGAGTGAGAAAAGGCGGCGGGATTGCTTGCATGTGTTTGTCGAACGGTGAAATTAATACAAAAAACGTAGATATGCTATGCTACACAAGCAATGAAACCGACAACGAAGTTTAGACCTTCGTTGTCGGTGGTATAAGCCGTTAAAACTACAGCCGCATCTAAAGTAACTGATTCTTCTTTCTTTTTATACTTTTGACAGTAAACTTTTTCAGGTAATACATTATGAAATAACCTAAAATAATAAGAGAATTGAGCCGCTAATTGTTCAACAAATCAATCATCAAACTTGTCGGTTGATTATTGAAGTCAAACTTTGCTTTATCAAACGAAGGTATTAATAAATTGAAGGGGTGCAAATTGTTTGAAATCGCAAAAGGCTCTTTTGGATAACCAAACCAATTGCGGTCAAAATTATCATTACTATTCAAATCATGGTAAATAGCAATGGCATACGAACCCACAGGAAGGTTTTTGAAAACCATTTGCGCCGTTGTTCTTTGTGTGTTTTGCATGGGAATTTCAATGCAAGAAATAAATTTATCAGACAAAAAATTGTCACGATTGTATAAAATCGCTTTGATATTGCCTTCGTGATGTTG
This sequence comes from Saprospiraceae bacterium, assembly GCA_043744455.1. Taxonomy (GTDB): domain Bacteria; phylum Bacteroidota; class Bacteroidia; order Chitinophagales; family Saprospiraceae; genus JAAFJT01. Next base: position 47,144 of record JAYTUQ010000364.1, read on the forward strand.
TACGTTTTTGACGTTGACAACCACAACAGGTTCAGGCATTTCACCTCTATTTTTTCGGAAAGCCATTAGGCTAAAAAATATGGAAAAAATCAAAAAAAGACTGAAAACCTTCATTTTTTTACATTGTAGATTGAAAAATTAATATTTCTTAAGACGCAATTGCAGTATTAAAACACTCATCAAAACGATCAGTCCCAAGGGAATAATTAAAACCATGTGCATCCCAAATACATCGGAAAGATAGCCCAAAGTCGGTGGCAAAATAAAAAAACTGGCATAACCAAACAGTGAAACCAGTGAAACAGCGACCCCTTCAGCGACCCCCTCAGTATGCCCAGCCATAGAAAAGGCAGTCGGTACAATGGTTGCCAAACCCAAACCACCCGTGAAAAAGCCTAATAAAACGATGAGCATGTTCGTGGAAAACAAAGCGATTGAAAAACCTATTAAAGCTAATAAACTACTGATTATCAGTTGTCTGCGTTGCCCAAAAAGCCTTACCATAAAATCACCTCCGAGCCGTCCAATTGTCATAGCCGTTGCAAAAGCAGCGAAACCCCAAGTGCTATTAGCATCGGATGCGTTCATCACTTTACTCAAATAGATAGCCGACCAGTTTGACAAGGCACTTTCGCAACCCATACTGCAAAAAGCGATGAGGGCAATGGGTAATATGGTTTTTAATATTTTAATTTTAGGAGTCGTTTGATTTGAAGCTGCTTGTCCCATTTTTTCCGTCGTTTTGGTTAAAATACTGAGGGAGTATCGAAACCGCATAAAACCAGCCCAAGCAAGGGCTGCTAAACTGAAAGCCGCAACAAAGACAAAATGCAAGACCAACGGCGTATCTAAATGCGTCGCTAAGACACTCAAACTGGCACCCGCCGCGCCGCTAATGCTGTAAACGGCGTGAAATGACGACATTAAGGGTTTTTCAAAGGCTTGTTCTATACGCACCGCTTCCGCATTCATCGCCACATCGAGTAAACCGACTGTTGCACCTAAGGCGAGAAATATCGGAATCAAAACGGTAACAGAATGAATAAATGGCATAAAAGGAATCACCAAACAAAATATTGTTGTGGCAACCATTGCTAATTTTGAACTGCTAAAACGACGCATCAAACGGCTTGCACCGAGCATGGCTCCCAATGCACCCAAGCTGCTGCACAACAGAATAGCACCGAGTTCACCGTTTGTAACGCTATAAATTCGCTGCATTTCAGGCAAACGAGCGAGTAAACCCGCATACATAAAGCCGCTCACAAAAAACAAAACCATAACAGCCAAACGGTTTTTACTTTTTGCTCTGTGCAGAGCAAATTTTGGGTTTTCGCTAAGACATAAATTGAAACCCAAAACTGGCAAATTAGTAACGTGGTGTGGCATGATTTCCTGTATTTTGCTCATAGGTTGTCATTTTTGATTGGTCAATACCCGCTTTGAAAAACGAGTAAAAACTGCCCACCACCAATTCGCCAACGGCTCGTGGTGAGAAATTATAAAACCGTCTTGCCGATGTCCTAACATAAGCGTCACCCCTCAGTAAAACGGGGCGAAATATTTTTGCAGCATCTACACCATAGCGGAAGTCTTCAAACAAAATACCCTCTTTGAAACCGCCAATTTGATTGTGCATTTTTTTTGTTACAAAAATCGAACAACCATGGATAACTGGATTAAAACATCTTGTTATAGGCAAATAAATATTAGAATAAAAGAAATAAACGGCTCTAAAGACCTTAGAACTTTCTGCCGCATAGAGTTTTGTACCTGCTATGAGCAAATTTTTAGCCTTGATTTGGGCAACAGCCGTTTCTAAAAATCGCTCATTTAACAGAACATCGGCGTCCAAAAACAAGAGTTGCTCGTATTTTGCGGCATGTGCGCCTTCGTTTCGTTGCGGTGCAATACCCCGTTGATTGAACGCCACAAAGCGCAATGGAAACGAAACGACCTTTTGATATTTCCGAACGACCCCCTCAGTATCGTCCATCGAACTAGCATCAATGACAAGGACTTCATAAGGAAATTCAGTCGTTTGCAGCCGCAGACTATCTAGAAGTTTAGGCAGATACTGCTCCTCGTTGAGTGTGCAAATGATAATTGAAATCATCTTTATGTTTGTTTTTAAAAAAATCTTGATACGTCATAAACGTGTAGTTTTTATCTTTTAATATTGAAATCATGGTGTCTAAATGCGGCAAAAAGCCATTCCTCACATCGCTCGGATGCACCGATAGCCGCACCACATCAGGCGAAAAATGGTGGACAATAAACCGCCAACCATAGGTGAAAAAGGTTTCTAGTAGGCGATTATTCCCATAATCGAGACAAATGGCAACGGCATTGTTTTTTTCATTTTGCCTCAAATCAATAATTTGTCGCGCTGTTTCTGTAAATAAAAACCCCATTTCGTGTAAAAGCGAAATAGAATAACGGTTGTGAAACCACGTCGGCGGCACATAACCCAATGGTGTTTCACCAAAAGCATTTTCAAAAAGTCTGCGCCCCAAGTCAACCCTCCGATAGGTTTGCTCACGGCTCAGATGAAAAAGTTCACGGTCAGAACGACTCGAAAAAGCCATGATGTTACCACCCAAATCACGCCCATGAGAGCGATGCGTCAAGCCATGCAGCACTTTTTCCGTATCCCGCAGTATCTCAATAAAATCAGGTTTGAAACGATGCCAACCGTCCCAAAGAGGTGTAATAAAAACGCAAACTGGTACATCTACAAAATGATTTAATATAGTTTCCGCTTCCTTTTGAAAGCGCGGCGAAACATCATGAATCGAAACGATAACCGTTTTCATAAGCTAATAAAGGTGTAGGTTCAGTGGATAAAAAGTCAGGTTCTATTTCTTCTATTTCTTCTATTTCTTCGGTCAAAGCCCGTTGGGCAATGTTTTTCAAGTGTTTTAAGTGCGAAACGCAGCCCTCTGTAAAACTAAATGATTTGTACCAATCAGAACAACCATTTTCGGCTAAAACGTTTTTAATTAAACGGGTCATAGCGGGATAATGCTCGTGTGAAATTTCTGGAAAAACATGGTGTGCCACGTGCAAATTAAAGCCACCAAAAAGGAAATTAGCAAATGAACTGTTGGGCGCAAAATCTATTGTGGTTGTGATTTGGTGGTGAATCCAAGAGTCAGAAATCAAGTCGTGTCCCACGCCTGAATCCACATAATCCAACTCAGTAACATGGTGGGAAATGAAAAAAGTATAAGCCACAAATACCGAAATTGCCATGTGTGCGATTGCCCACGCCGTCACGACTTGTGTAAAATGCAGATGTCCACAGTACATCGGCAAGCCAAAAGTCAAACCAAAATAGAGGAATTTAAAGCCAAACATTTTGACCCATTCGGAAAGTGGAATGCGCCCAAAATGCAAATTGGCTTGGTCTGGCATCGTAAAAAACTTGAAATCTTGAACAAAAAGCAAGTAGAATGAGACAAAACTATATAAAAAAGTCGCATAAATGTGTTGGTATCTGTGATACCAGCAGGCGTGTTCCGCATCGGGTTCAAGCAAAATAAGCGGCGTGATTTCCATATCCGAGTCATGCTCTTTGACATTTGGCAGGACGTGGTGCGAATAGTTGTGCCGTATTTGCCACACATAACCACTCAAACCTTGCAACGCAAAAATGGTCTGAAAAATCAAATCATCTATGCGTTTGTTGCCTGTTACGGCGTGGTGTGCGGCATCATGCCCTAAATTGATGGACAAAATCAAAGAAGCAAAACTTAATAAAAAAAATGCGCCCAGTGCCTCGCTAAATGTGCTAATTTGTGTCAACGCATAATAATTTACAATGATTAAAACAGTTAAAATGACTGCTTTAATCGCCATAAAAACGGTGGCATGTTTGGGCAATTTGTTGGTTTTGAAATAAATGTCAGCGTGTTCGCGGATTTGTTTGTAAATCTGTTGCGGTGTATCCGAAGAGGTATATCGAATTTTTTTCGTTTCAAATTGAGACATCAGTGTTATATTTTATGATTTTTATAAAAAGGTGTATCCCATTGATTTACATTAAAATAAATTAATGAAACACGGTATAAAATCATATACAAAGCGCATGGTTAAAACGTAGGTTGAAGATTAGAATAATTTTCAGGCTGACACAATGATGACAATTGATTGTAAACATTGATAAGATAAAACTTTGAACTATTCAGGATAAATGAAAGCCACAGGTTCACTTAAAATGTATGCCCCGAAAATACCAATACAGCCGTCAATCTGCGTTTTTAAAAAAACAGGTTCAACAAATGGGTTATATGTTGACACTTTTTGATTATCCACATTATTGTAAAAAGCAGCTGTATTTTCATCTAAGGTTTGAATGCGAATCACGCCCTTTACCCCTTTTTTATGCGTAAAAGCAGGTTCAACCGTCATTTTGACCAAACCTCCGTCTAAACCTATATCATCAAATACGGTGCGTCCAATTTCAGTATAAAGAATTGAATCATGTCCCAAACAATCGCTTTTCAACTTAATATTTGCACCCGCCACGCTCGTATCAATCATACGTGTCATTTGATAGCGGTAAAAATTGGCTTGTCCTGCCACATCTCGCACGGTTACAACCACGCCTTCATGCTCGCCATACACATCACTGAATGTTTGAACATAACTGACTGTTTCGATTTTTGCTTTTGGCAAATTCGTTGAAGTCGTGGCTTTAAAAGTCTGCCCATTTACGACAACTTCAAGGTTATACGTCGTATTTACCTTTGTTTCGACCTGTGTAATCGAGGTAAATGCCATCAAAAAGCGTTGCGCCATCTTGAACGAAAAGCCGTCCCGTTGGTAAAGTGAAAGCACCGCCTGTCGTAAAAACCCAATCACCTGCCACCGACCAATGTTCTGACAGTTTGTAATCGCCCACAATACTCAAATTGTGCCGCTTGTCATAAGCCGCAGGAAATGCCACGCCGCGATTCAAATCAGGAAATTTTTGCATCGTTTTGCTCAAAGTATAAGACACCCAACCCGTTAGTCGTCCCGTGTTTTTGCGGACAAAAAGCTCTAAACCATAACTTTCGCCATTGCCAAAAGCGAGGGATTGGTCAAAATTGGATTGTTCAGTCAACTTTGTACCTTCTTTGAAAAGGACTTGATTAGCCATCGTTTTGTAATAGCCTTCAATGCTCGTTTCGTACTCATTGTCCTTGAAATTTTTGAA
>JAYTUQ010000365.1:0-1183 GCA_043744455.1 Saprospiraceae bacterium
ATTATTAGGAACAGTAAAATATAGCAGCATCATGAAAAAAGCCTTAACAAAATACCTATTTCTTTTAATTCTCACTTTCATACAAATAAGCATATCTGCCCAAAATAAGCCTGAAATGCCCAAAATGTCCATACAATTTGACATTGGCATAGGCAAAAACGGCACAGGTGATATGAATGGTTTTCAAATCAACACAGAACTTAAAAAGTATTTCCGCCAAAAAATGTCTTTTGCCGTGGGTATAGGCGCGACAATTCATGATGGTTTCAGAACAAATACATATACTAATACACGAGGAGAACGGGTTGATGGTTCTTTACGCTATAGCAGCGATGGGCTTCAAGTTGCGACCAAATTAGGTTTGAGTTTCGTTAGAAATCAAAAAAGTGATTTTGGGATGCAGATTGGCAGCATATTCCGCTATCAAACCTCTTCTTATCCTAATGAGGTAGGGACATATTACCCCAGTTTAACAGGATTTCCATTTCCTGTAATGGAAATTATACATTCAGATCCACAAAGAATATTTTCGGTTGGTGGTATTCTTCAACTTTATTACAATTATTCTTTGAATGAAAATATATACATTGGAACAAATGCTGCCTTTCAAGTAGATACAAATGGTGATGTTATCACGCAACTTAACTTGACCTGTGGTATGAAATTCTGATTCTTATAAAATTAATCTCCAATTATTTGGATTGGAGTAATTCAATTTCCAGCCTAATGGAACAAGTTCCCTTGCATGTCTTATTCATGTAGGGGATTTTTGCCCTAAAAGTTGTTTTTTTTCCAAAAAGGGTATTCAATATCTGTCAAAAACAAACCCGTTGGCGGCACAGAATAGCTTTTTTTCAAAGGTGTTTGATTTTCTAACGCTTCTTGAACGTCTTCTAAATTGAGTTGACCCAAACCGACATTGATACACATGCCCACAATCAAGCGCACCATGCCACGTAGAAAACGATTAGCTGTAATATGGAACACTGCCTTATTGTCTTCAAAAACCCACTCGCTCCGAGTCAATTCGCAACGCATTGTTTGAGTATCTGAATGTGTTTTACAAAACGGTGCAAACGCCAAGTACCCCCTCAGTAATGGCAGCGCACCATACAATGTTTTGAGCAATGACGACTTACCACTGCCTGTTTTACCAATTAAATAGGAGAATTCACCTTCCGAA
>JAYTUQ010000366.1:0-4564 GCA_043744455.1 Saprospiraceae bacterium
TTTTGATTTTCCCGAAATTCACCCTATTGCGTTCGGGATACAAAATATTAGTTGCTGCCATGTATGAACGGGTTATTTTATTTTCAAAAACGAGACAAATGGGTTGTTTTTCTTAGTAAGGATACCCCTCAGTATTTGAGCCTAAAAATGAACAATAATACGCATAATAACAGAAGACCGTTTCGCCATCCAAACAGCGAAGCGCGCATCAAAAAAAGTATCTAAAAATGAAAAAAAATCATAAGAAATGCTTGTAAAAGTCTTTATTTTTATCTACATTAGGACGGGTCTTCTAATAAACGTGCAAAGTTATACCTTTTTTTGAAAATCTTAGCGTTTATTTATAAAAAAATCCAAAAAAACAGACATTTTTTACCTTTCAAAAGTATAAGCAATTGTTTTATGCGTGATGCCAATATTTAAAATGTTTTTTCAATCTTTACCTTTTCTCTAATAAATTTATTTCAGCGAATTTTTGCTAACTTTGTGCTTGAATTTTAAAAAAATAACACAAGCCAATGACTCAAGCTATTAAAAACGAAGGTAAATTTACGTATATCGAAACAGGCAAAAAAGAAGGTGAAGTCCTCCTGCTGCTACATGGTCTTATGGGCGGTCTGAGCAATTTTGGAGATGTTATTACACATTTTTCACAGACGCATAATGTTGTCATGCCGACTTTACCCATTTATGAGATGCCTATATTATCGGTTTCTCTTGATGGCTTAATGACTTATCTTGAAGATTTTATTCAATTCAAAGGATTTTCCCGTGTACACGTTGTCGGAAACTCTCTTGGCGGTCACATTGCACTCCTTTATGTATTAAAACACCCAAATCGTGTCGCGTCTCTAACTTTAGCAGGTAGCTCGGGTTTATACGAAAGTGCCATGGGCGATACCTATCCGAAACGAGGTGATTATGAATTTATCAAGCGCAAAACGCAAGACACTTTTTATTCGCCTGATTCTGCCAGTCAAGAGTTGATTGACGAAATATATAATACCGTCAATGACCGAGGTAAGGCTTTACGCATCATCATGATTTCAAAATCAGCGATTCGACACAATTTGGGCGATGAATTACACCAAATTAAAGCACCGACTTTGTTAATTTGGGGTAAAAACGATGCCGTCACGCCACCCTCTGTTGGCGAAAAATTTCATGAACTTATTCATAGCTCTAAACTTGTTTGGGTGGATAAGTGCGGTCATGCGCCGATGATGGAGCACCCTGAACAGTTTAATACTATTTTAGAAGAGTTTTTGAATGAAGTTGTGGCTGAAAAAATCGCTTGAAATACATCTACAAATTAAATTTGTAGAAAATAATGAACGGATAACGCACCCCTCAGTAAATGCGTTATCCGTTTATTATTTTACATACCCCAATGCTTCAACAAATTCCGCCATTTATCCCATAGCCGTTCCACCATTCGCCTATCTTTGGTAATGATATTGGCTGCACCTTGCATTTCTTGTTGAAAGGGAATAGACTTCCCGTAAGTGGTTCGCAATGAATCATTTAGGCTGATTTCTACTAAGTAGTTGTCTTTTGCACGAGGGAAATGCGTTGCACGGTGCCTTCCAAAATGCCATATTCCGTGTATGGAAAGTTGTCCAACTGCATTTTGGTTGGTAAACCGATGCGCACTTTGCCAGAGTTGGCAATGGGCATTGTTGCTTTGCCGACCATGTGTCCCCAGCCTCTAAAAGGTGCTTTTGCTGTAGTTAAAACTGCGCTCGGTAAAGTCTTCTTTGGGGGTTGGGCGCTTGAAGTTGTGTTTCCAACCACAAGACATCGTGCCAATCGGCGGTATTTTCAAAAACGGCTAACATTTGACCTGCTTCGACGGGCTCATTTTCTTTGACAAGTAATTCAGAAATGCGCCCTGTGGCTTGTGCGAAGACGCGAATCGGTGAATTTCCCGTGGTCAACACCATACGACAGGCGACGATATCTGGATATTTGATGATATAAGACAAGCCCAACAACAAACTGAAAAAGAGCGCGACCATGATGATACCATTGTTCAAAATCCACGATAGCGGATTGTTGAGAAAGTAGTTGAGTTCTGCGCGCTCGTTGAGCATGATGTCATCGGCGTGAGTGCTATTTTTGGGCAGGAGGTTTTGAATGTTATAAAACTGTTTTTTACATCAATTGTTCTTCAATAAATTTATGGGTTTTCTTATATTCTTCTTCATAGTTTTGTTTGGGAATCTGTATTTTAAGGGCATTTTTTATATTTTCTCGTATTTTTAGTGGATTGTCTTTGTAAATATTACCAACAATACCTAATCGATGATACTGAACCCTTGCAGCATTGCCAAGTCTATCTGCGCTGTCTTTTTTAGGTGTATAAATCAACATTGGTACTTGAAATTGTATGCACTCTTTAATCGTATTCATGCCTGCATGGTGTATCATCAAATCACACTGTTTGAGCAAATCTAACTGTGGAACAGAAGGGAATAGATACACATTATCGCTTTTGTCTTGAATAACATTTGGCATTTTTGAAACGACAATGAGCAAATATTTTTCCCCTTTTATGGTCTGATTCAGTTTATTTAAAAAGGCGGTTTTAACATCATTTCTTTCATTAATGACTGTACCAAAACTGCAAAGAATAATTTTTATACCTTGATTTTTTACATCTGTGATTGTATCCTTAAAACTGATATATTCTTCATTAAAAAACTCATTTCTTTTGTATTCTAAACACACATATAAATCATTATTTGGGTCTTTTTGGACAAATGAATCAAGGCATTCAGGTGCAAGGAGTATTCTTTTTACATTTTTTAAGCCGAGATAAAGGATGTTTTTTTTGTTGATAAAGCCTTGATAGTCAATATCATTCTTTTTACAAAAGCGTTTTAGAAAGAATTCATCGTCTTTACCTAAAAATATAAATCTAAATTTTAACGCTGTCCAACTATGCTCTAATGAAACTTTTAGCCACAAAAACTTATTAACAAGTTTTGAATGTAATGTTGGTTCATGGAAATATTGCGAGTTTAAGGGAGGGTTGTCTCCTACTGTACCCTACTATTTTTGAACTAAAAGATGACTTCATGCAAGAAAGCGGCACTTTTGAGGTACGAACTAAAAATAACCGCTCCTTACATGATAAAACTCGTCATAAAATCCGTATCAGACTGTTTGCAATATGTGCAAATTGTTAAAAATCTATCTCGTCAAAAGATGCTTATTCAAACATTATGTTTGATGTTAGAAAGCCGTTCCGTCGTTTTAACAGAAATCGCTCAACATTTGAATGATGCAGTTAAAACAGCATCAAATGAAACGCGACTTCAAGATTTTTTCCGCGAAGTCGCATTTGATTACGAAGCAACTGCACAATTTTTGTACACATTTTTACACGCCCAAACGGGCGAAAAAATACGTTTAAGTATAGACCGTACAGAATGGGATTTCGGTCAACAACAAACGAACATCTTGATGATAATTGCATCTAAAGGTTCGTACACAGTTCCTTTGTACTGGGAACTTTTAGATAACAAAAGCGGCAATTCTAATAGTCAAAATCGTATCGAAGTACTGGAAAAATGTGTTGACTTATTAGGTGTTAAAAATATTTCATATCTTGTTGGAGACCGTGAATTTATTGGACATAAATGGCTTAAATATTTGAAAGACAATAAGATACCTTTTTGTTTTCGGATACCTAAAAGCCATCTTATTGAAACCACAGACGGTGAAATATATAATGCTTTTGAGTTATGGCAAAAGCAAAAAACGGATACCCATTTTAAACAGTGCATCGTTGATAACGTTTGGGGAAGTGCCAAAATTACGACTGATGCAAAAGGCGAATTGCTTTTTTTATTTGGCACAATTGAAGTCAAATTTTTAGAGCAATTTTATAAAAAACGCTGGCTGATTGAAACTGTTTTTCAATCTTTCAAATCACGCGGTTTTAATTTAGAACAAACACATTTAAAAGATAATGTGCGGCTGAAAAAAATGGTCGCTTTGGTCAGTATGGCTTATGCTTTTTGCACCTCACTTGGCATTTTTAGAGACCAAAATGAGAAACCCATTAAAATCAAAAATCATAAACGTAAAACAAAGAGTTTCTTTCGTTATGGCTTAGATTTTATTCGTGACGCTTTTAAAGCTGGCTACAAATATCAAGCGCAATGGTGCGAAATATTTAGGAAATTCATCCAGTCCTTGTTTATAAATCATTCTTTATCAATTACTTAGAAAAATAGTAGGGTACAGTAGTTGTCTCCTTGTTCACTTGTTTTTAATTTAGTGTTTATCAAAAATATCTTGCACTTATTTGGTTTTAAATAAAAAAAATACTGATACAAGTGGGCATCAATAAAAACAGCGTCGTAATTAGCCGTTTTTAAGATTCTTTTTATTTCTAAAATGTTAGAATAAAAATCTTTATATCTTTGAAATAAAAAGGATTTATCCAAAAGACCATAGATACAATAGTCCGTTAAGAACAGAGGGCGTGTGTTGTTAGGATTTGGGTAAAAAAAAGCAAAAAAAAAGGGTAAAATAGATAGCTTTGGACTTCGAC
>JAYTUQ010000367.1:0-1176 GCA_043744455.1 Saprospiraceae bacterium
TACTTCTGCCTTGCCAATTTGACGATTTTATTAATTTCTGTTTACAAATCACTTCAAACCACCCAAAAACTCTACAATATCTCGAATTTCTCTTTTTGACAACAACTCGCCCATGGGTGGCATGCTGGACGGCAAGTTTTGTCTTTTTTCAATGCGCGCGATGGGTATCACCAACGGTTCCGCCTCCGAAGTTTTGAGCGTCAACTCACCGTCTGCTTCTTTGACCAAAACGCCAATTACCTCTTGACCGCCTTTGAGTTTCAATGAAACGCTGCCATATCCGGGCGAAATACGGGCGCTGGGATCTACCAAAGACTCTAATATTTGTTCCCTTGTCAAAGTGCTCGCAATATGTGTCAAAGATGGTCCTACGTTGCCACCGTCCGTACCAACCGTATGACAACGGACACATTGCGCTGTTGAGTTATAATTGAAAATATTGCGTCCTTCCATCCGACTGCCGCCATAAAGGGCTTCTTTATAAGCACTTAACATGGATTTATCGGTGTTTATTGATGCCATTTTCGTTTTCAATGTTTCTGAACCTGTGGCAGCGATGGCTTCTTCTAATTCCAAAGTGATATTGGGCGACAACTTTTTATCTTTCATTTTTTCCACCAAATCGTCGAGAATAGCCGTTGTTTTTTCTTTATCTAATTGAGCCATGACAGACAGCAATTTCTGTTGTTCTTTGACACTGCCTTTTGTAAAAATCAAATCTGCAATGGTCACTAAACTCTCTTTTGAAACGGTTTCATTGTTCAATAAACCTAAGGCAACAGTTCTGACATTTTCGTCTTTATCCGCCATACCCGTTTTAATGAGTGACTCTATTTTCGCATATTTCAATTGATTCAACGCGGGTAAAATCGCCATTTTTACCTTACTTTCCTTTGTATTTGCCAAAATATCTGCCAAAGCATTATTGGATTCTGTGATGTTCAAATTCGCTAATAAACCTGCAACAGCAATCAAGGTTTCAGGATTGGTTTCCTTCAAAAAAGAAGCGACAAACGGCTGCATTTTTGCACGAACGACGGAGGGGTCTCTTTCAACTTTACCCCTAAAACGCCCGTCAACTCTGTCCAATACTGAGGGGGTCGCCCATGAGCCCAAAGTGGCTAAAGCTTCCGCTTGCATATTGTCTTTTATGTCCGTTCTCCTTGAAAAAGCGAT
>JAYTUQ010000368.1:0-1174 GCA_043744455.1 Saprospiraceae bacterium
AAAGCCTAAAATACAAAACGCCCGATGAAGTTCATCAGGCGTTTCTAAATCAACCTAAAACAGGTGAGTAACTGTCAACCTATTTTAGGACGGGACAGTCCCCTCGCCGTCATTCCAGCTTTTGTAGCGTGGTCAATTAATTGCCCACGCAGAGGATAATTGCAAGGTTAGCTAAGCGTGGGTTCAAGAACCCACCCTACTTGGCTAACATCTGAATTAAGGGCGGGCTTTAGCCAGTCCCGCTTGATGGATGGGTTAGCCATTTTATTTTTTAGGTTGGAATGCTTCAATAACAGCCCACATGCCAACACTCTTATTCGAGTCAATATGAGTAAACTCTACAGTTGTGCGATTGACGGATAATAATTTATAGATTTGATTTTCAGGGATTTGTATACAGTCTTGGCTCGCAAACATGGCCTCAAATTTAGTTTTTTCTTTATTGATGGAGTGAAGTAATAGCTCGTTTAGCAAATCCTCAGTAAGGCATCCAACTAAGAATTTACCTTGAACAGGCACAACAATCATCTCAGGTTGAAGAGAATTTGCTGTAGAAGAAACTTCCGATTGTTTTGGCTCAGTTGAATCGCTACACGAGGAAAGCATTAGTAAGCTTGAAAGAATCAGTATTGAAAATATTGTTTTGTTCATTTTTCTAAATTGAATTGAGTGGCTTACGTTTGAGATAAGGGGCGCGCTTTAGTGCGTCCCGCTTGATGGACGGGTTAGGGGTAGTAAACCATGAAGTGGCGCAAAAATACATAGGACAATTTTTAGATTTTTTAACTTATAAAACTATAAGAACAGCGCTATGAATTGGCAGAAAAAACTAACCGCAACAAGCGCCATACCAAACCTTTTAGAAGAGTCTCGTTTTCCCGCTGCAGCTCCAATTTCTGCGAGAATCTTTCCTTGAGAGTCTCCATAAAACGGAAGGCCTGGACCTTCGCTTTTACCAACAGACCAGAAAATAACAGCCCCAACAAACCCAACGATTAGGCCAATTGCATTTAGCAAAATGGAAAATTTCAACTTATACCCCTAACGTAAAGTAGGCATCCTATTTGACGCTTTTAAAAGCCAATTAATTTTTAAAGATAAACCAACTAATAAAATCATAATATTAACTATCTTTAGTATTACCTGAATTAAGATGTTAAATACATCATGTAAA
>JAYTUQ010000369.1:0-1166 GCA_043744455.1 Saprospiraceae bacterium
TTTTTTATTGAGAACGCAGGGGTGAAACTCCCTTGAGTGACTCGATTATCGGTCATGCTATTTGAGCCACCATTTAACTACAGGCAGACAAAAAATTAATTTTGACAAAGTTATCTAATTAGCTAACTTTGTTCTGTGGAACAAAGTTTCATTCGACACATATTTTATTACAAACATTACTTCTTGGAGTTCTTTAATGAACAGACAGAAGACGTTCAAAGGAAGTTCAACTGGACTTTAGAACTCATTGCCACTATAGACCATGTTCCAAAGAAATACTTTCAGCATATGGAAGGGACGGTTGGCTTATATGAAATACGGGTTGAAGTAGGAAGTAATATTTTTAGAGCCTTCGCTTTTTTTGACGAAGGACAATTAATAGTGGTGGCAAATGGCTTTCAAAAGAAAAGTCAAAAGACACCTAAGAACGAAATCGAATTAACTAAGAAAATAAAAAAGGAGTACTTTAATGAAAAAGACAAAAAATAAAAATCTGACCTCATTTGCTGACCATCTTAACAAACAATACGGAAAAATGGGTAGCGCAAAAAGAGATGTTTACGAACAAGGGTTTGAGGCGTTTAAACTTGGTGTACTTATTCAAGAAATGCGGGAAAAACAAAATTTAACACAGGAGCAGCTTGCTGTAAAGTGCGGCACGACAAAATCTTACATTTCAAGAATTGAAAATAATGCCAGCGACATTCGGCTTTCAACACTTATGCGTATTGTAAAAGAAGGACTTGGCGGACACTTGAAATTGAGTGTGGCTTACTAATGACAGGCACGAACCGCTAACATTATGACGTATCGCTGAAAGCCCCCTAAAAATTTGAGATATTTCTTTCTCCGCAGGGGTGTGTCACGAATGAAAAGAATAGATAGTTCTTTTCAATGGTGAATAAAAGATGGCAGTAGGTCTGCCGTACAGGCTATGCAGTTAGCGTGTGCAAACCACCTGAAGGTGCTGTGTTCAAAAGGCATGGTGCTGAACGTTCAGGGAAAAGGTATGGCAAGACCGTATCAGGTAAGTATAGAGGAGCTGAACGCAAGTGAACCGTTGATGAGGTGTCGAAAGAGATTACTTGTTGACAAAACTATTGGCATCCCTGCGCTGATAGGAAGATTGTAGCGGAAAACTGTTTACCGGCTACGGGTCAACCGGC
>JAYTUQ010000370.1:0-4512 GCA_043744455.1 Saprospiraceae bacterium
TTCACCTTTAATATGACTAATTTTGAACACTTTAGAGCAAGATGTTTTGCGTTCAAAAATTAGTTGCCGCTAAAATTGTCACAGAGCCAAAAAAATAAATATGCCAATTTATTGGTTCAAAATGATGTGACTATGGATGCTTTGTTTGAGTAATCCTTAAAAAAAATCATTCTAAAATAAAAACACATGAAATTATTTGATATTTAAACTCAGAATATAGTTCTTTGTACAACAAGAATTAAACGCATAATACCATGCCTAAAGAATACTCCGAAGACAACCTCATAGAACAAACCGCCATTGACCTTTTTTTAAAACGATTGGGTTGGGATACGGCTATTGCGTACAATAGGGAAACCTTTGGCGAAGGCAGCACTTTGGGTAGATTGAATAAAAAAGAAGTGGTTTTAAAGCGGATATTTTTGGAGAAAATCAAAGAATTGAATCCTAATTTGCCACAAAAGGCGTATGATGAAGCGTATGAAAAACTTATAGAGACAAGTATTACCAAGTCATTGGATGAAATCAACTACGAAAAGTACCAAATACTGAGGGGGGGGTATCCCCGTTGATTTTATCGAACAGACGGGCAAACACGCAGGTTTGCCCCAACGAAAAACGCTTAAAGTATTTGATTTTGAGACCCACGAAAACAATAATTTTTTAGCCATTCGCCAATTGTGGATTCAAGGCAAAAGTAATCGGGAACGCCGACCTGATATAATTGGTTTCGTCAACGGTATTCCATTACTTTTTATCGAACTGAAAGCTGCCCACCGAAGAAGAAGACGGCATTGTGGCTTTGGATAGAATCATTGTTGGTGTCTGTGAAAAGAGCCGTTTTTTAGACCTTTTTGAAAATTTTATACTGTTTGATAATTCGTTGGGCAAAGTGGTGAAATTGATTGCCCGCAACCACCAATTTATCGGTGTCAACAAAGCGATTGACAATATTAACGATAAAGCTGAATTGTATAAAAAGGGTGAAATCCCTTTTGAAGAAAAGCAAAAATTGGGCGTTTTTTGGCATACACAAGGCAGCGGCAAATCGTATTCGATGGTGTTCTTTTGCCAAAAGATTCACCGAAAGTTTACAGGCAGTTACACGTTTTTAGTCGTCACCGACCGCAACGAATTGGATACTCAGATTTACGGCACTTTCAGCGGTGTCGGTGCTGTGCCGCAAGTGAAAGCAGGGACGAAATATGCCCTCAAAGCGAACAGTGGTAAGCATTTGAGAGAACTGTTGGGTTCAGAACACCGCTATTTATTTACGCTAATTCACAAATTCAATTTTACAGAAGAAATCACCCAACGCGACAATATCATCGTCATTTCAGACGAAGCACACCGCACACAAGGCGGCAATTTGGCGATGAATTTAAGAAATGCTTTGCCCAAAGCGTCTTTTATTGGGTTTACAGGCACACCGCTTTTCAAAGATGACGAAATAACGAAGCGCATTTTTGGTGATTATGTGTCGCGTTATGATTTCAAACGCAGTGTCGAAGATGGCGCAACTGTGCCTTTGTATTACGAAAATAGGGGTGAATATTTGGGTTTGAAAAATCCGATAGATGTCCTTTATACGGCTATTGAAAACAATGTCGAAAGTGCCGATGTATCCGACATTATGAAAAAAATTCAGATAGTGGTGGACGATTCCATTGACAATATGCTCGCCGAACCGAGCCACAACGATTGACTTAAAATCCAATTTGGTATTTTCCCATTTGAGGAGTCAATATTTTGGTGGTGGCGTGAGTGTTTATGGGGGGTATTAGTTGCTGTTTTTTAAAAGGGAGTATTAAAGTGTCCGATACGTCATAGTCCTATCAAACTATCATTCTTTAGGCTTTTCAGCCTCTGGCAAACTGCCTTTTTTGTCTTTCTCAATGCCTAAACCCAAGAAATTGTCCGCAGAAACTACCTTTTCACCTAATTCCGATTCAAGCCTTTGCATCGAAGCGTTTGCCATGCGCCCACCATCAACGGCGGCATCTTGGTTTTCAGAAAACCCTTTAGCATCATCTTTGATAATCACTCGGCGCGTCACTTCTTCACCTAATGCCGTAAAAATCAACTCTAAAGGTGTCATGTGGTCTCGCAAATTTTCACGTTCCAAACCTTTGAGGGCTGAATGTTCCGATGGGGTTATCCCAAATGTGCCTTTCGCGATAGTTGCCGTCAAGATGCTATATTCCTGTCCTTCTTTTACGCCTCGTCTTTTCCATTCTTCCGTTAAGGCTTTTCGGGTTTCGATGCTTTGAATGCGACGTTGCACCCATTCCTCAGGATAGCCTTTGGCTCTATAAATCTCCGCCTGTCGTTCTGTTAACAATTCTGGGTTCTCAATTTCTTCGATATGTTGCCGACCAATTTGCGCCAACCACAGTTTAAACGACTCAGCTTTAGGTGAAGGGACAGACATCACCAAACGAAACACCCCCTCAGTATGCGCACACAAAACGTTCTGTTTGCCGCCCGCCGTTTGCATTTTAAGGGGGTACGAAATTTGCGTCCCCCCTTCCCTATCCAGTTCAGAGTCACGTCTTTTCAAGTCATTCCAATACCTTTTGGGGTTTGTCGTGTCTGTCAAAACGGCAATGACATCAAAAATGGAAAAATACCATTGTTCGTCGTGCCAAACTTTTCTAATGTCTCTGCCCTCAAACGGGGCTAAAATATTATCGTTTTCCATTTATTTAAACCGTTTTGTTATGCTTCAACTGAGGATACCCAGCAGTATTTTATGTTTTGATGTGCCGCTCAATGCTTAAATTCCGTGGCAAAGTTAATTGACTTTACTTATTTTTACATAATTTTATGCAATTAAACTTATTTTTACATAAAAATACAATCATTTATGGATAAATACATACTTTTACGCATTGATTTTTGAGTTGTGTATTCTATTTATGCCGATGATTTTAAATTTTGTCCCCTTTGATTAATGCCGTATGACAAAAGTAAGGACAAAATTTTAAACGTTCTCCTCACATGGAAGTACCCCCTCAGTATCTGAGGGACGAAAATGCTCAAATAAGGGTTTGAAAATTAAGAATAAGTTTATGTATTTTTATACATTAAAACATAATTTTACATAAAAAAGCATGAATATACATACTTAAACATGTTTTTATGTATAAAAATTACTTTTTTACGCCACCGATTGTCAAATGCACCGAGATTGTAGCGCATATTTTTTGATTTAACATTTGATATTTCATTTTTAAGCGACTTAAATCTGCCACATCCATATTTATGAAAATGTGCTCATGTGTTGGCGTTAAAACAAAAAATCAGTAGAGTAGGGTTCTAAACTTTAAATATTTTCAAGTAAAAAAACATAATTTTACAGACTATTACATAGTTTTACGTAAAATAACGTAAAAACACATAAAATGATTATTGCAGTAACAAACTTAAAAGGCGGTGTGGGCAAAACAACGATTGCCATCAACCTTGCCGTTTGCCTCTCACAACGGGGTTACAAGGTCTGTATCGTGGACACGGACAGCGAGCAGCGTTCATCTGTTAAATGGTCAGGACAACGCGATGAAAAAATGGATGCCGTCCCTGTCTTTGCAGTAGGAGATAAGTTGAACAAAGAAGTCGAGGCATTGGACAAAGACTACGAGTTTGTCATTATTGATGGTACGCCGCAGCTTTCTGAAAGAGCAAACAGAACCATCTTAGCCAGTGATTTGATTTTGATTCCGTTGACCCCGAGCGGCTTTGACTTTTGGTCATTTGAGAGCTTTATGGAACGCTATGAGCAAGCAAAAGGCTTGAAAGAGAAGATTCATGCATACGTGCTGCTGAACAAATTCTCTGAATTGCGCAATATTGGTAAAGAAGTCAAGGAAGCACTCACCCAATTTGAAATCCCTGTTTTGCAATCAACACTGGCTGAAAGGGTAGCTTATCAAGAAACATCTGTTCAAGGTGTCGGTGTTGTTGAGTATAAAGACAAAAAAGCCAAAGATGAAATCAACCAATTGACCAATGAAATTGAGCAAATTGGGCAAAGTCTGGGCTATTTTTCTTAAAGTTTAATTCTCGATACATAAATTTACATAATTACGCATACAAATACATAAAATTATGGAAAAGAAAAAACTTGTTCGCACCTATACACCCAACACCGTTGCGGCGACGGAAAAAACCATACAAGAATTGAATAAAACAACACTTGATGCTGAAACGGTCAAATCGCCAGTTAAACGAATCAATATGGATATGCCACAGGATTTGTATCAGTTTATTGAGGAAGAAGTCGAGGAAACAGGTCAAACCGTGAAAGGGTTTTTTGTCGCATTGGTAAAACAACATTTCCGGGCGCAAGGAAAACTACAATAACAAAATAGTTAGAGTCAGTAATATCTTTCAATTTTATCTGGCTGAGTAAATCTGGTAACTATCCAGCCCCTACGGTCAGGATATTTTTTATGAATAAAATAAAAAGAAATAGTAGATTTACAATAGATGACATCTGAATCAAAAATACAC
>JAYTUQ010000371.1:0-4506 GCA_043744455.1 Saprospiraceae bacterium
CCGATTTGACAAAAGGTCACTTAGCCGAGTGGTTAGGCACAGGTCTGCAAAACCTGCTACAGCGGTTCGAATCCGCTAGTGACCTCCAAAAACACTTAATAAACGCCGTCGCTCTTAGTTGAGTTTCGGCGTTTTTTTTTGTTTTAAATTTTGCTCGGGGTCAATAAAGTTTCCAAAACTCACTTGACTCTTGTAAATTTGGCGTATTAATTGTCTGTTTTTAGGGCAAATACTGAGGGGGGTATAAATAATGAAAATCTCACGTCCCTTGCGTGCACAAACATTTTAAATCTTAAAACTCTGACCCATTACCAGTGGCTGATATCAACATACTTAATACTGTCGCGGATTACATCACGCAGTTTTTCAAGGAAAATGTGCCAAAACACTACGTTTATCACGACCTGACGCATACACAAGACGTTGTGCGGAGTTGCCGTCAATTGGGATTAGCTTTTGGGTTACCCATTGATGATTTGGAAAATTTGCAAATAGCTGCATGGTTTCATGACTCGGGTTACGATAAAGGACCTGAAAATCATGAGGAACGTTCCGCTGAATATGCAGCAGCATTTCTCGAAAACTATAATTATCCATCTCAGACAGTTGATGTCATTAAAGACTGTATTAGGGCAACAAAGTTACCTCAACGTCCCGTTGGCTTACTTCAACAGATTATTTGTGATGCAGATTTGAGCCATTTAGGTGAAAAAACCTATTGGATGCGGACGGCACGGGTACGACAAGAACTGATTGTTACGCATAATAAATTAATGACAGAAGAAGAATGGCTCGACTTCGAATTGGCTTTTATGATTGGGCAAAACTATCATACAAAGGTTGCCAAAGATATGTATCAAAAGCGCAAATTGAAGCATATCGCTCAATTGCGAAAACAGCAACGAAGGCTTAATCCTGAGATGTCAAAAGTTGTGGATGATATTTTTATTTTTGAAAAAGAAGAACAAAAGGAGAAATGGAAAACGTTGGCGAAACAAAGCAACCAAGAAATTAAGCATATCAGCGTGGGTCGTGGCGTGCAAACGATGTATCGGATGACTTACAATACGCATAACAATCTTTCTGCATTGGCTGACCATAAAGCAAACTTAATGTTGAGCATCAATACCATTATGATTTCTATTGTTTTTTCGATGCTTGTCCCTCAATTGAATAATTCTCCACAATTAATATTGCCAACTGTTGCCCTATTGACGGTTTGTTTGACTTCTATCATTTTTGCAACGCTTTCGACAAGACCCAAAGTGACAACAGGTGAGGTAACGCTCGATGATATTCGCAACAAACGTTCAAACCTATTGTTTTTTGGCAATTTTTATAATATGAAATTGGAAGATTTTCAATGGGGTATGATGGAAATGATTAAAGATTCAGACTTTCAATACAGTTCCATGACCCGTGATTTGTATTTTCTTGGGAAGGTTTTGGCTCAAAAATATCGTTATTTGACTTATTGTTATAATATTTTCATGTTTGGGATGATTCTTTCTGTCATCTTATTTGCTTGGGCGTTTATTTCAGGAGCGGGTATGAATATGCATATAAAATAATGTATTAGTTATCTTGAGTATGTGTCATTAGTCAGTACGTCTAATACGAATGACATAATGACAAATGACATAATGACATAATGACATAATGACGAATGACACAATAACTAAAACCCAGCTATTTTTTGAAATTCAAGAATCTCTTTTTGGTAATCTGCTATCATTCTATCCCGTTCTATTGTCGAAATCCAAAGTGCTTCTTGCATCAAATCTGCAACAATTGACATGACCTCCAGTGTTTGTTGCCAATCTGTTAACTCTAAGCCGAGTCGTCTGGACATCATGTCTTTCAATGTACCTGCCATTTCGTGCACTGCGACATAGATAACTTCCGCCTTCAAAATGGGCGAACCTTGCACAATAGGATGCCGCAGTGTTGGGTCTTTCCAAATCATCATCAAGACTTTATCTGCTTCCGTACCATAACGCCGATTGAGTCGCCGTGTGGCGTACTCTGGTACGCCAAATTTACGCGCGAGCCGTTTATAATCCTCTTTTATCCAATTTTCAGCACCTTCCAGTAGTTGTTCATCCGTCTGACATTTAGAAATAGCCCCCCTCAGTATTTTCTCACATATATCAATCGTATCCTTTGCCATCAAGCGATAAGTTGTCCATTTGCCCCCCATAATGCTGATTAAACCACTGGTTTTATCTATTTCAACTTCATGGTCACGCACAAGACTTTTAGCATCATCAGAAGGGTCTGCCTGTAAAAGTGGGCGTAAACCGCCAAAACCACTCTTAACCTGTTCGGGTTTTACTTCTTTTTTGAAATAACGGTTGACGTATTTCAACAAATAATCAACATCGTCTTTTTCAAGGGGGATTTCTCTTTCCGTCAGTTTACATTCTTCGTCAGTCGTGCCCACCAAAAGCCTGCGTTGCCAAGGAATGATGAAAATGACACGTCCATCATCTGTTTCAGGAATCAAAATCGCTGTATCGCCAGGCATCAAATCTCTTGGCAAAACCATATGCACACCTTTACTAACGCGCATTCTGGGTGCTGCTTTTGGATTAGCCAATTGCCTTACGTGGTCTGAAAAGGGTCCTGTGGCATTGATAAAGAGTTTTGCTCGAATGCTATAATCCTCATCTTGAAGGGTTTCACGTACTTTTAGACTTGTCAACACCCCCTCAGTATTTTGGACAAAACCAAGCGTTTCGACATGATTAATCAATATTGCACCCTTTGCATCGGCTGTTTTTGCTATGGCTAAAGCATAACGTGCATCATCAAATTGACCATCGAAATACAAAACAGACGATTTCAAACGGTCGCCTTTTAGTTCAGGCAAACGGCGTAAAGTTGCTTTTTTTGACAACCATTCACTGGGTGCAAGGTTAGTTTTACCCGCCAACCAGTCATAAATTTTGAGGCCAATGCTGTAATACAAACCCTCCCACCAAGAGTAACAAGGTGTCAAAAGTGCCAAAGGTTGTGCTAAATGAGGTGCATTTTTTATAAGGGTTTTTCTTTCATTTAAGGCTTTATTCACCATGCGAAACTGCTCTAAACTCAATTTTTTGACGGCTTGTTCAAGGTAACGGACTCCGCCATGAAACAATTTTGTAGATTTAGAAGATGTGGCGCATGCAAAATCTTCGCGCTCAATCAGCACCACCTTCAAACCACGCATAGCCGCATCTAAGGCACAACCCAACCCCGTTGCACCGCCGCCTATGATGCATAAGTCAAATTCTTCGTGTTCAAGCTTAGCAAGGTTTTTTAAACGATTCATATCCAAAGATTTCTATTCAAATTGATTTTATAGACTAGACTGTAGTATTTTATTAGAAATTCAAGGTAAATCAACGTCAATTGCAATGAGTTTCTAATTCATTTGCAAAAATATGTCTAAACATTTAATTTTACACCATGAAAGCAGAAAATGCCATACTTGGTCAGATTGGAGACCCACATCTCAAAGCAATTATCAATATTGAGCTAACCAATGGTTGGCAAAGTAATATCCAAGATAATTTTTTCAAATCCTATCAATTGTCACATCAGCAGTACAATATCTTGCGCATACTGAGGGGTCAATATCCGGAAGGTGTTAGTATAAATGATATCAAACGACGCATGATTGACAAAATGTCTAATGTCAGTCGTTTGGTCGAAAAACTAAAACAAAAAGGCTATGTGGCGCGCGTAGAATGTGAGTCGGACCGCCGCGTGGTATTTGTTCATTTGACCGAAATAGGTTTAAATATCTTGAATGATATTGATAAAACAATAGCCATAAATCTTTCTGCTTTTAGCCGCATCAGTGTGGAAGAGGCAGAAGAATTGAGCCGCCTTCTTGAAAAATTGCGCGATGATAATGCTGAAAAGGAAGCAGAATCTTGTCCAAAGATATAAATGATTGTTTGAAAAAAAGGATTGAAAATCGTGGAGGGGAATGTCCTTACTAAAGGACGAGCAATTATAAACATCTATAAACTTGAGGGCGTATCAATAAAACAAAGAAGCCTTGTAATTAATTCGAATGAATTGATTTACAAGGCTTTATGTTTGTGCTCCCGCCTGGGCTCGAACCAGGGACCCCCTGATTATGAGTCAGGTGCTACTAACCAACTGAGCTACAGGAGCGAAACGGGTGCAAAAATACAAACTTGTTTGATATTTCACAATCGTTTTTTAAAAAAGTCTTAATGATGATGTCCACCCTCGCCATGCACGTGCTGATGTGACAGTTCTTCTGTTGTGGCATCACGCACACCAGCAACTTCACCCGTAAAATACAAATCAACACCCGCCATAGGGTGATTGAAGTCAACGATAACCGAATCTTCTTTAACTTCAGAGATAATACCTTGCATCATATTACCATTTTCGTCTTCCAAAGGCAATACTTCACCTTCAATAAAAACATCATTCGGGTTCATTTCACCTAAATTGAATGCTGCTTTTGGAATTTCAGCTAAA
>JAYTUQ010000372.1:0-4499 GCA_043744455.1 Saprospiraceae bacterium
AGAATAAAGAGAATAAAGAGAATAAAGAGAATAAAGAGAATAAAGAGAATAAAGAGAATAAAGAGAATAAAGAGAATAAAGAGAATAAAGAGAAACTAACGAAATTTTATCTATAAAAATCAAAATTTAAAGAAAATGGTAAAGAAAATCCTATTAGGCTTATTGGCTGTATTTGTCGTTATCCAATTCATTCGTCCTGAAAAAAATGATTCGGACGAGCAATTGCACCATGTTTCAAAAAAATATGATGTGCCTGCAGATGTGGCTGATATTTTAAAAGTAGCGTGCAATGATTGCCACAGTAACAAAACTGAATACCCGTGGTATGCCAGTGTGCAGCCCGTCGCGTGGTGGCTGGCTGACCATGTTAAAGATGGAAAACGCCATTTAAATTTTTCAACTTTTGCAGGATTGAAAATTGCGCTTCAAAATCATAAGTTTGAAGAAGTGGTTGAAATGGTTGAAAAAAAGGAAATGCCGTTGCCATCTTATACCAATTTGGGCTTGCATTCAGGTGCTAATCTCTCAGATGCTCAACGCCAAACGCTTATCAAATGGGCTAAAACGAACATGGATTCTTTGAAAGCGCAATACCCTGCTGATAGTCTGATTTTGAAAAGACCGCAGAGTCCGCCACCCCCTCAGTAAAAACCCTGCTACGTGTTTACGTTGGTCATCTAATACTTTATTGATATACATTGTCCAATGAAATCGGTCGCCAACGACATCCGCTTGTGCTATGCCCAAGCGAGTAACACCTTCATAACGCTTATAACGGTCACTCGGTTGGGGTAAGGCGCAATCGAAAAAAATGCGCTCAACTGTCTTGGCATGCATATTCACCAGCGCACCAACTTCACTTAATGGCTGTTTGCGACTTAACTCAAAGACCCATTTCGATTGACGGTGCGTATAACTTTTATTCGAATCAGCAAAAGGGATTGTTTGTGTGAAATAACTTTTACACGACCGGCAATGAAATTGTTTTATCCGAAATCTCTAATCTATCTACTTTTAGATGAAGGAGATTTATCATTTGTTCATATAGCTCTTTTTCCATTTTACAAAGTTACCGCTAAAATTGTCACAGAGCCTAAATTTTAAAGAAAAAAACGGGAAATACTGAGGGGGCGTATTTCCCATCAACGTAGGACACAATTGATAGATGCAAGCCGTTGAATGATTCCACACAAGGATTTTATTTTATTTGAAAATTCATTATTCGATATTTTCTTGTACAAATATCACTGGTTGGGGATTTCTGTTCTATTTTGCACGTTCTAAAACATACATACATGATGAACAAACAAGACTTTGAGGAACTACTTAACAATATCAATGACAAGGTTTTTAAATCTTGTTTTCAATATCAACCTACAGCAGTCGAATATTTACAGGTTTTTGTTTCCGCTGTTGCCGAACTTCTGGATTTAGAGCATCTGACACTAAAAGACACCAATTTCGTCAATGCCGATTTAGAGGAATATTTTTGTGATGTCGTTTATGAAACAAAACTCAAACCAATACCAAATGCTAAAGGTTCTAAACATGAGGTGCGGGTCATTCTACTTTTTGAGCATAAAAAAGGTATAAAAAGCTATTTTGACCTATTTTTACAACTCCTCACTTATATCTGTGCTGTTTGGACGCAAGACAGGAATGCGAAACGCTCACCGACAATTGTCGTACCTTTGGTTATCAATCAAAGTATTAAAAAGTTGACAGAAAGAACCTTGCACGACTCATTTAAACACATACCAAACGAGTTGTTAAAATTTATTCCGCAGCTGCAGTACCATTTATTAAACATACAGCCCCTTGAAAAGGAGACGCTTTTGTCCTTAAAAGAAGAAGGGCTTTTAAGGAGCTTATTTATGGCATATATTGCTGTCGAGGATAAAAACCGAGTGGACAATATGCTTATCGAAGTTTTTAAGTTTATGCAATCGAGTCCTCATTTAAAGCAAAATTTTCAACAATTATTTGCGTTTTTAGCTCAAGAAGGCTATTTTAGCACTTCAGAAATCAAAGACATGTTAAAAGAATATTTATCATCTAAAGAAGAAAGAGAAATGATGACAACAGCACAAGTTTGGGCAAAAGAAGGAGAAGAACGTGGTAAAGAGATTGGTAAAGAGATTGGTAAGGAGATTGGAAAAGTTCTTGCCGCCCGCTTAACGGTTTTACGGGGTTATATCAGAGGTTATCAAAAAGAAGTATTGTCAGATTTATCAGGACTTGATTTAGAGACCGTTGTGACTTTGATAAATGATTTCAATATTGTAAAAAAAACTCTATCGAACGCTCATACATCCTTTGCCAATTTGGTCAAAGAAACCACCTTTTCGGAAGATGAAATCAAATACATCATTGAGCAGTTGAAAAATCAAGCATAGATATTGATATTTTAAAAATAAAAACGGTTAATACATTGATAAGCAGTGTGTTAACCGTTTTTATTTCTAAAATATACTGAGGGGTCATTTTTATTTCTAAATTTGCCGTTGGACTTTAAATATCAAAATGCACAATTCACAAATATCTTTATTGGATGATGCTGCTTTGCTGAACCGCTATCGGTCAACTAAGGAAGTGGCTTGTATTGGGGAATTGTTTCGCCGATATAAGCACTTAATTTTGGGTGTTTGTTTAAAATATTTAAAAAATGCACACGATGCAGAGGATGCAGTTATGGAAATATTTGAAAAATTGCATCTTGATTTACAGAAGGGCGATGTGATGTATTTTAAGTCGTGGCTCTATACAGTGGCGCGCAATCATTGCCTGATGCGGCTGCGAAAAGCAGGTTTACAAGTCGAATTTCCAGAAACATTGCCACAAAATGGTGAAAATACGGGAGATACTGAGGGGGGGCTTGATGATATGAAAATGAAAGAAGTGTTGTTCGAAAAGCTGGAAATGGGTTTGGGCATGTTGAAACCAGAACAAAGGTTGTGTGTGGAGCTGTTTTTTTTAAAAGATAAATCTTATAAAGATATTATGCGCGATACGGGTTTGTCTTTGAACGAAATAAAAACGCATTTGCAAAACGGGAAGTTGAATTTGAAAAAAATGTTGTCTAAATAGATGAAACACATAGCTTTTTCTAACACTAATTTCACTAATTACACGAATTAATGAAAAATCAATTCGCGAAATTCATGAGAGAGCCTATTATTTAGAAATAATAAAAATGAAAAATATTGTTCCAGAGGAAAATTGTTTAACAGAAGTTCAGTTGTTACGTTACTTGCACGACGAATGTAGTAGGCAAGAGGTGCAGGCAATAGACCGTCATTTGACGCTTTGCCCGTTGTGCAGCGATGCGTTGGAAGGGGCGATGTTGTTGGATAAAGGTCGTTTAGAACGCACTATGAAACACTTAGATGCTAAAATTAGTACACATTATTCGGATAAAACGACTTTCTTGGCAGTAGAAAAGCCTGTTATGACAGTCGTTAAAAAACCAAAAAGGCGTTTATGGTTGTGGGCAGCTGCGAGTATTGCCTTAATAGCGACGGCAGGAATTTACCTTTTGACAAAGCCTATTGAACCGTTCGGTACGACATCAACGATGGCGAATACTGAGGGGGTAACTGTTCCCCAACAGACTTCGCCAGAGGCATCGGTTTCTTCTCAAAATAAGGATATTCAAGCAAACTCATCAAAAAATGAAGGAGAAACAGTAAATAATGATGGTATCAAAGGTGACAAAACGCCTTCTCACGGTGATGCTGATGCCCCTCTTTCTCAAGAAACGCCTATTGTCGCAACGACACAAAATGCCCCTAAAGTGGAGAATGAAGCAGTTAAATCCTCGAAAACGCCTGAGAATACTGAGGGGGTAGCTTTGGTTCAAAAAGAAGCAAAGGATGGAAAAGCGACAGCCGATGATGCGAAAAAGCAAGAAGTGGTTGACGCTGACTCATACAAAAAGGCTTCGAGTGTTAAAGAAAAGCAAACGAGACAAGTGCAAGTGCCTTCATCGAATGTGAAAAATTATCCTGGGGCGGCGGCTCAAAATAATGTAAGACGAGAAGATGCGGCAGCAAAATTCAATCAACCAAACGTTGATGATGGTTTGGCAGACTATCAAATAGCGATGCAATATTATACACAAGCCGATTACAATCAAGCGATTGCACAACTTAATCGCGTTTTAGGGAAGCAAAGTAGAGGTGTGTTGTATGAAAATGCGTTGTGGTATTTGGCGAATAGTTATTTGAAATTGGGAAAAAAACAAGACGGACAAGCGTTGTTGCAACGTATTGTGAATGAGAAAGGGAAATTTGCGCCGCAGGCGGCGGCTTTGTTGAAGTAAGTTTTTAGGTGGAATCAATTCCGCACTACGAAATATTAAGGGCAAGCCTTCAGTTTGAGGCTTGCCCTTAGTTTTGTTACGTTAAGTATTCAATAGAAAGTAATCGTGTATTTTGAATCGAATTTTTTAATGATAGTTTCGACGGCTTCTTTGAGTTTTTCTTCGGATTCATAATCTT
>JAYTUQ010000373.1:0-4490 GCA_043744455.1 Saprospiraceae bacterium
TCTGTTTCTGTTCCGATTATATAAACATTATTATTCATCCAATAAAGATACGGGGTTTATCCTTGCAAACACTCGTTTATTTTATAATAACTACTTAATGCTGCGTTTAACGCAACTACACATTCAGGTTCAAGTAACAAACGGCAATCCCATTTTGCCTCTGGAGATGACATTGAACTCTTATTTGCTACATTGATATGAGTCATACTATCACTTTTATCCGCCAATACCAAGTCAAGATAGCCATTTTTCCAGCCTTCTCTAATTCTGTTTACTGTTTCATCATTGTCAAGACCATATACCATTTCGATGTGGCTATAATTTAAACCAATTACAATTCTATCGCCTTGTGGTTCAATAAAAACAACAAGCACTCCACCTTTCTCTGTTGTAAAAAAAGAGAACGCAACCTTTAACCAAGTAGTCTTTAAAGCACCCGACAAGTCATTTGCTCGAATCAACAGAATTGGCGTTTGCTCACTTGCCATTTTCACGAATCCAGTTGATACTGGATTTTGCAAGATGGTATGGTACTTATCGTAAGGCAGTGCAAGATGTTTAAACCTTGATGTCTTCCAAATCGGTGATTTGACCTCAATGACAATTTGGCGCATTGATTTAGACGTAAAATTGGTATCAGTCCAACTTTTTGCCTCTTGGGATGGCTTATTTGAGCCTATACCGAATATTTTTTTTAATAAATTCATCTTTTTTTACTTATTATTTTTGGTTTCAGCGAACTCTAAGGAAAACCACCGCAATCCCCCCCTCAGTATCGAGCGTGGGATTTGGCACTCGTGCAGGGGGGATTGCGGTGGTTTTCCTTAGAGTTCGGCGAATATTATTTTTTAAACAACATTTCAATCGTTTTCGCATCCAGTTTGCCTGTAACAATAAGGTTATTATCTTTTTGAAAAGATTTTAAGGCTTCTTCTGTTTTTCTGCCAGATTTACCGTCAATCGGACCTGGGTCGTAACCCAAACGTAACAGCGTTTTTTGGGCGTTACTCATGCTCATTACTTTTTTCTCGCTTTCAGCATTTGTAATGTTTTTCATCTTTAATGGATAAATCATTTTTGTTCCGGGGAATAATAAGAGGCTATTTGAATAAAGAACTACTTCTCCATAAAATTCAAGGTTTCCTATAGTAAAATCACCGATATATCCACCCGCGCCTCCACTATATGAACCAACAGCACATTTTATCTTTCCAGTTGAAAGTACAAGACCAATATCCATAGCCGTACCAACCCAGTTGTATTTTTCTCTAAGGACTTCATTGGTAAGAGTAATTTGCTTATCACCTGCAACCGTATAAGTTTCAAATTTTGACATTTTTATTTTAATGTCTTTAGCATATGCACTTTTTGGGAAAGAATCAAGAAAAACTTGGTACTTCCAATGCAAATTGTCTTTTATTACTTCTTGATACTTTACGTTCTCCAAGGAATCTCTGTTAGAAATTGTTTGAGCCTCAACTGATTGTAGTTTAATCAAAAGAGCAAAAAGGGCAAAGATTGGATACTGCAAATTTTTCATTTTTACTTCATTTTATGTTTTTCATTGCGCTGAACTCTAAGGAAAACTATAAACCACCGTAATCCCCCCCGCCCGAACTCCCACACCCGATACTGAGGGGGGGGATTGCGGTGGTTTTCCTTAATATTCTATCTACAAAAATAAACTTTATAACAATACAAAAAAATAAATCTATAAAAATCTCAAAAATAATTTATTAGCACTTCGCATAAAATGTATTCAAATCATCTAAAGGGCTGCGTGTTTTAGGTAAATCTGTTTTCAAAATGTGTGGATATATTTCACCGATATACATGTGCGTTTGCTCATCTAACGTGTGCGTTTGCTCATCTAACGTGTGCGTTTGTTCATCTAACGTGTGCGTCTGTTCATCTAACGGGTGTGTTTGTTCATCTAACGGGTGCGTCTGTTCATCTAACGGGTGCGTCTGTTCATCTAACGGGTGCGTCTGTTCATCTAACGGGTGTGTTTGCACGTCTAACGGGTGTATTTGTTCATCTAACGGGTGCGTTTGTTCATCTAACGGGTGCATTTGCTCATCTAACGTGTGCGTCTGTTCATCTAACGTGTGCATTTGTCCATCTAATGTGTGACTTTGTAGTTCTAAGGTGTGCGTTTGCCCATCTAACGGGTGACTTTGGGCTTTTAAGCACTGCGTGTGCGGTTAGGCATTAAAGTCCTTTATTCAATGACAAATAAATCAGCGACAATCTATTGTCAGACGCGTGAAGTGCATCGTGCGGGTCATGAAGTGCTTTTAGTCTCTTTGACGGAAGAAAAAGTCAGAATGGTTGATTAGACTTAGGTCTTAAAATTTAAAAGACGATTTTTAATGCCTGCTTGCCTTCTTTGTTTTGAGAATAAACTTGATTAGTCGTCTTTGCATGGCACAACGGTCTTAGCAAAAATTGTCGTAATTAAAATGATTGGTTTAGAACTCATGGTTGTTGTTGATGATGTTTAAGGTTTCGTCAGGCTTGCAGCCAACGTTCGAGTATTTGGGAAGGCAAGGACTTCATTGCTCGTGCAGTCCTGTTTTTGCAAATACTTTTGTTGGCAGCCATTTTCTCACTTTGCAATTTCAACAACTTCATTTTTTCGCTTTAACCATTTTGTTATAAAATAAAAAATGATGACGGCTGTGATAAATATAAGGGTGGAAAGAATTTCCCATTTGCCTAAGCTTGTAAGTAACCAAATAATAGCAGCTATTGCTATCAAAGGGGTAATTAATCCTCCGGGTGCTTTGAAATACTTTTCTTCTCCTTCTACTTTTTTCTTTCTAAGTTTGAGGGTTGCCAAAATTACTGCAAGATAAACAAGCAGTATTATGCCACTTGCCATGATCGCTAATTGTTGAAACCCGCCAGCAATGGAAAAGATAAATATGAGCATGCCATAAATTATTATTGCAATGTAAGGTGTTGCAAACTTAGGATGTACTTTGGCTAATATTTTTGGAAATAACCCGTCATTTGCTCCTGCAAAAAGATAGCGTGGTGTGCATAAAATATCAAGTGTTACATTTCCAAAGCAAGAAAGGGCTGCACATAACAATAAAATAATTGCACCTGCAGAGCCAATGATTTTTTCTGCAACTGCTGCTAAAGGTGCATCCTTAAATAAAGCCATTTCATTTCCCAAAATACCTTGTGTAACTGTTTGTAAAAGCAGGTATACAACCAATACTACCACTCCTGCAATGAAAATACTGAGGGGTACTGTCTGTTTGGGGTTCTTTATTTCTCCGCTTGCCCCAAGTGATGTCTCAAAGCCAGCAAAAGCAAAAAACAAAATGAGTGAAGTGTTACTGAAAGTTTTCAGTGAAGGCAAATGTTGCCATTGTAGATTAGAGGTTTTTACATAACCCATACCCAAAATAATAATACCTAGTAGTGGAAGTAATTTTATGACGGTAATAGCTTTTACGATACGCATGCCTTGCTTTGTCCCCAATACATTTATAAATATCATAAAAACAGACAGAATAAAGAATAACATTCCACGAACAAGCTGATATGTAAAGATTGGAAATAATACAGACAACGAATCTGCTATGATATTCATTAAGGCAGCACTGCCGATAATGCTCCACCCGAAAAAGTACATCCAATTAATAACATATCCCGGAAGTTTGCCAAATGCAGCTTCTACATAAGCGTATGAACCGCCACTGTTAGTTATACGACTTCCTATTTCTGCATAACAGAGTAGAATTGTCGCAAGCAGAATACCGCAAACTAAATAGGAAAATATTGCAAATGCACCTAAAGCCTCACCAACAGTTGCCGGAAGTACGAAAATGCCTGCACCAATAACACCACTTATGATTGCCAATGTTAATCCGGGAACTTCTATAACACGTTTTAATCCTTCGTCTCTATTGTTATCTGTCATATAATTCAGTTGGTTATTAGTGAAGTCTGCCTAATGGCACACAATGGTTTAGGTATTGGCGATGGTGGGCATTTGAAAAACGTCAGCCCCGGATGATTATACTTAAATCTTAAAATCCAAAAGACGATTTTTAATGGCTTCATCAAAAGCCGCTTGTTCATCAAACAAAAACTTCACTTCAACAGGAATAGCAAATATATCTAATTGATTGTCAACGATATAATCTTTATGCAACTCCAAACGAGTGGCATCTTTTTCAGTTGTCAAAATAACTTTTTTCCGTCCTTGCATTTGGTCAAACAGCGTTTTAACGTGCGCCACATCGTAGTTCGTAAAAATGCGATGGTCTTCAAAAGATAAAGCTGTAACGGATTTAACGCGTTGACTCAAATGCGCCACTAAGTAGTCCACACGCGCAATGCCTGTAACCAAAAGCACCTCTGTTTCAGCATCTAATATGTTGTCATTCAGTTTGTCATTCAGTTTGTCATTCAGTTTGTCATTCAGTTTGTCATTCAGTTTGTCATTCAGTTTGTCATTCAGTTTGTCATTC
>JAYTUQ010000374.1:0-1155 GCA_043744455.1 Saprospiraceae bacterium
GATTATGGGTAAAATTGTAAGGGACGATTATTTTGGCAAATTAGGTGCAGAGCGATTGAAAATAGAAGATGGTTATCTCCTGTTTAAAGCTGATGCAAAACAGCGAAGTAAAATTGGCGTTTCCCCCAAGCGGGCCTTACCAATAGCAGGGAGTTATGATGCAGAGAATAAAGTTCTTACTATCGCACAATTTTCGTTGCCGGAAGGCATCACTGCCTATGTAAATTCTACCTGGCAGATACAGGATGATCCCTTTGTGGGCGATGCGGTTAATGCTTATACCGATGGACCTATTGATGGGAAACAAATGGGAAAATTCTATGAACTGGAAAGCTCTTCACCTGCTTTAAGTTTGGCATCCCGAGCAAATGCAGAACATATTCATCGAACGATTCACCTGAGCGGTCCGGTTGAAAAGCTGAATGAGATTTCCCTGAAAGTATTTGGATTAACTTTAGATCAGTTAAAATTTTAGGGATTGTATCTTAAACTCGGTTTTTGACCATTTATGACTTGCGTCTAATTTGAAAGAACCCGGCTATTTCTGGCTCCGGCTTTGCATAAAAAAAGTTTTAGTTCATGCAAAACAAAGCCTCTTCTAATTTTAGTGAGGCTTACGTACTACCGAAGGTTTAGTACAACAATGTGTTTATGTCAACTGCTGGTGACGTGTTGTTATGAAGTATAGTTTTCTGAATTTCGTATCGGCTCGTGGGACTGGTCGCGGCTTCGAAAGCCGTAGTTGTCATATAAATCAAAAACTTCTTGTTTGATGTCTTCTTTCCTCAACTCTTTCATGGTTGTTCAATTTTTATTTTAAAATTTGTTCGAATTGTACTGTTTAATTTAGACAAAGGCTTTTCTCGCTTCTCTGTCAGGATCGTTCTTTAATTCAGATTGATCGTTGAGAATCATTGTCTCTCCTTTGTCGGATGTGTACTTAGCCCATGTCGGCAAACCTGCTCCGTTTGGATTACCGGTTTGCATAAACTTGAGCAAGGTGTCCGCCATCTTCATCGAAAGTTTAGCGGGCCTTGAACCACCTCCCGTATGCGTGTACATAAGATCAGTGTTGTTAAACCAAAAGCAAATGTCAAGGTTGTGAAAGGAACGCATCCGATTGTCAAACAAGGGCGGTTGCCATCCAAACCAGGC
>JAYTUQ010000375.1:0-17621 GCA_043744455.1 Saprospiraceae bacterium
TCCGCCGCTACAAAATGTGCCAAGCCTACGGCTTTTTTTAAACCAAAACAACCAATCTTCTTGGCGATTTTATTACCATAAGTTTACGGCGAACATCAAAATTTTAAAAATTTCTTTAATCTCTTAAAAATAAGAACCTTACACATAATGATTATAAAAGAATCTTTCATAGACTTCATCCATACTTTGCAAAACAACATTTGCGAAGCTCTTGAAAAGATAGACGGAAAAGCCACATTTCAAGAAGATAAATGGGAACGTGAAGGCGGTGGCGGTGGCAAAAGCCGCATCATCAGAGACGGCAAGGTGTTTGAAAAAGGGGGTGTAAATACTTCCATTGTGCATGGTGAGTTGCCTGAAACAATGGCGCAACAATTCGGTGTGAACGGGGCTAATTTTTTTGCCTGTGGCATTTCTTTGGTCATTCATCCCCACAACCCGATGGTACCAACTGTTCATGCCAATTATCGTTATTTTGAATTGTATGATGAACATGGAGAAAAAGTTGACGCTTGGTTTGGTGGCGGTGCAGATTTGACACCTTATTATATGTGGGAAGAAGACGGTGTGCATTTTCACAAAACACATAAAGCCGCTTGTGACCTATTTGGCGGTGATTTATACCCAAAATTGAAGCAAAATTGCGATGAATACTTTATAAATAAGCACCGCAACAACGAGGCACGAGGCATTGGCGGCATTTTTTTCGATTATATGCGCCCCTCAGTAAAAATGTCTGCTGAACAGATTTTTGCTTTTTCTCAAAGTTGCGGTTATGCGTTTTTGAAAGCCTATTTACCCATTGTTGAAAAAAGAAAAGACGAACCTTTTACGGAGGAAAATCAACATTGGCAAGGCGTTCGGCGAGGTCGTTATGTTGAATTTAACTTGATTCATGACAGAGGCACGTTGTTTGGTTTACGGACGAATGGGCGCATTGAGTCCATTTTGATGAGTTTACCCGCTATCGCTCGTTGGGAATACGATTTTCATCCAAAACCCGACAGTCGTGAAGCGGCTCTTTTGGACTATTTGAAACCGCGTGATTGGGCGAATACTGAACCAGGAATTAATGAATTGTACGAATTAACGGATTATATGAATTGATTATGAGCTATTTATACATCAAGGCTTTACACATTATTTTTATTGTTACGTGGTTCAGTGGCATGTTTTACATCGTCCGTTTGTTCATTTACAATACCGAAGCCCAGGAAAAAGAGCATATCGAACGAGACATTTTAACGCGCCAATTTGGCATTATGATAAAACGGTTGTGGTTAGGCATCACTGTTCCTTCGGCGGTTTTAACCTTGATTTTTGGCTCTTCATTATGGTATTTGTTGGGCGTAACGCCAGAATGGTTGATGCTGAAATTAGGATTTGTGGTCGGTTTGTATGCTTATTTCTTTACGTTGAATGCGATTTTCAAGCAACAAATGAAAGGCATTTTTCGCTACACATCCCAACAATTACGGATATGGAATGAAGTCGCCACCATCTTTTTAATCGCTATTGTCATGTTGGTTGTTGTCAAAGACAATATGAGTTTTGTTTGGGGTTTGTTGGGGCTTTTCTTATTTGTGATTCTGTTGATGAGTGCTATTAAATTGTATAAGATAAGCCGTCAAAAAGGCGTTTAAAAATTTGATTATCAATATATTATAACTTTCCAAAAGTTAAAAACTTTTGGAAAGTTCATTCAAAAAATATCTACGTCATGCTAACTGAAATTGGAATACGCACCACCGAAATGGATTTCGAAAATCATCTATCTGATAAGTTAGATGCCTTGAAAAAACAAGGCAACTATCGTTATTTTTTGCCTTTAAAAAAATCGGCAGAAAATCATCCTTCTTTTCATCATCATACTGAGGGGGGGATAAAAACGGTGGTAAACTGGACAAGCAACGACTATCTGGGTATGAGTGTAGATGCAGATGTCATTGAGGCTTTTACCAAAGCCGCGCAAGAAGACGGTGTAGGTAGTGGCGGCACGCGTAATATTTCAGGCACAACAGTACGGCATCGCGAACTCGAAAAAGTCATCGCTGATTTGCATCAAAAACCCAATGCATTGCTCTTCACGAGTGCTTATGTGGCAAATTCTACGGCAATTTCAATCCTTGGACGCGCTTTTCCAGATACGATGATTTTTTCTGATGAGGAAAATCATGCGTCTATGATTGAAGGCATCAAATTAAGCCGCTGCGAAAAACGCGTTTTTAGGCACAACGATTTAGCTCATTTAGAAATGCTTTTAGCTGCTACGGACTATGTAAGACCTAAAATGATTCTTTTTGAATCGGTTTATTCGATGTCAGGTTCTATTTCAGACATCAAAGCCATTTGTGATTTGGCAAAAAAATACAATGCGTTGACTTATTTGGACGAGGTGCATGGGGTCGGTATGTATGGTTTCAACGGCGAAGGCGTAGCGGGAGAGCAGGACTGTATGGACGAAGTAGATGTGATAAACGGCACTTTGGCGAAGTCTTTTGGCTGCATCGGTGGCTATATTGCAGCAAGTGAAACGATAATTGATTACGTGCGCAGTTTTGGTGAAGGGTTCATTTTTACATCTTCTTTGCCACCTGCTTTGTGTGCTGCGGCTACGATAAGTATTAAAAAAGTAAAAAATAACCTTGAAATACGTCCTCATTTCCACAAAAACGTCAAAATACTGAGGGGTGCATTGCGGGCAAAAGGTATTGTTTTTGAAGAGAATCCTTCTCATATTACCCGTATTATCCTTGGCGATTCTAAAAAAACAAAGGTTGTAACAGATAGGTTGTTCAATGAATTTGGCATCTATTTGCAGCCGATTAACTTTCCGACGGTGCCAAAAGGTCAAGAAGGTTTGCGGATTGTCGTAACGGCGCGACATACTAAGGGATATATTGAACATTTGGCAAACGCTTTAAAAATCGTTTTGTAAGTCCTTATTTAGAATTAATCTAAAAATACGTAGAAATGCTTGGTGGATAAAATTTTTTATTTTAGTTTTGCATCATTATTTATATGTAGTCTATTTAAACATAAACGATTCAATTACAATAATTCAAAATTTTAAAAATCTAAAACCATGTTTAATCGGATTTTAATCCTTGCTTCAGCCGTTTTAATCGGATTTTCTTCTTGTGTTAAAGACAATGATTCAGATGTGCTACGTGCCAAAATTGATTATTCAAAATTAACCGTTACTACACCGTATAAAAGCCTTTTTGTTGATGCCAAAGGTGATACAACCGTTGATTTCAAATCTGGAAACGACAGATTTAAGCAATTTTTAGCACTCAACTACTACTTAGGGGCTGCGGTAAGAGATAACAAAGTGCTGGATGCAACTTTGATGAAAAACATGTTCGCAAACACTGGCAATTCCTTTACAGACATCTCTTCTTTAGGCATCCTTGGCGCCGACTTAAACGCTTCAGGCGTTCAATTACGCAACTTGATGGCTTCATCGAAAGGGACGGCTGACGCGGAAGTTGCCCGTACAAGAATGAATGGTTTGTTCGACGAAATGGTAACCGTCAGTAATGCGTATGCTGCTAATGCTTCAATGGGTGTCGCTGGTAAATTAGGTACTTATTTAGTTGATAAAAAAGGTATTGAAACAGCTCAAATCATTCAAAAGTCTTTAATCGGCGCTGTTCAGTTGGATTACATATGTAATGTTATGCTAACGAGCGGCTTAATTGCTGACAATAAAACCTTAGTAAAAGGTAAAAACTATACGCAATTAGAGCATAATTGGGACGAAGCTTATGGCTTCTTGACGGTCAATCCAGTTTATTTAGCAGGTTCAACAGATGCTGTTCGGGGTATTTCCGAATCATTTTTGGGTTCGTATGTTTGGGAATACAACAAAGGTGGTTATGCAAAAATTTTTCCAGCATTTTTAAAAGGTCGTGCCGCTATTGTCAATAATGACCTTGCAGAACTAAAAGTACAAGCGACTTTAATCAGAACTGAATTTGAAAAAGCCATTGCAACAGCAGCGGTAGGCTATTTAGGTAAATGGAAAAGCGGTACAACCGATGCCGTGAGAGCGCATGCTTTTGCTGAAGCGCTTGGTTTTATCTACTCCTTGCGTTTCTGCAACATCACCACCGTTGACGCTAAATTTTCAGATAACATTATCACAAACCTTGTTGGCTCAACCAATGGTTTTTGGGATTTGACTAATGATAAAATTAATGTCGCATCAGATGCGATTACTGCAAAATTCAAGCTTTAAGTTTTATAATATGAGACCATCTCAATACCCCCCTCAGTATTTTGTTTAATTTTCAATATATGAAATCGTTTCGCAAGATGAAAAAAAGTTTTTTGTTTCTATTCGCAGGTCTATTGTTGGCTTATAGTTGTAAAGAAGATGCTTCTAATACACCCACTATTGATAACAGCAAAGACAGACAAGTCGTGTTGACATATTTAGCTGATAGCGTTATCATACCCTCTTATACCAATTTCAAGGTAAAATTTGACGTCATGCAAGCAAAATCTGATGCATTTACAAACCAAGCCACTTTGACAAACTTGACTGCGTTTCGTTCTGCATGGATCGATGCTTATACGGAATGGCAAAAAGTAGAACTCTTTGATTTTGGTCCTGCGGAAAAGCAAACGATTCGCAATTTTTACAATATTTATCCTGCCAACGATTCAATTATCAATGTTAACATCGCCAATTCAAGCGCAAATTTAGAGGTGGCTGCTTCATATTCTCAACAAGGTTTCCCTGCTTTAGATTACCTTCTCAATGGTGTGGGCAGTAACGATGCAGCGGTTTTGGCTTATTATACGACAGGAACTGACGCGTCAAAAAGACTTGAATACCTCAAACGACTCAGTACGCGTATGAATACCTTGTTGATGAAAGTAATAGCAGATTGGAATGGCACTTATAGAGAAACATTTATCAGCAAGACGGGCTTGGACATTGGTTCATCAACATCTCTTATGACTAATGGTATCGTGTTGCACTATGAGCGATTTATCCGTTCTGGAAAATTTGGGATTCCGTCAGGTGCCATGCTTACGGGTGTTGTTTCTCCTGAAAAAGTTGAAGCTTTTTACAAAAAAAATATTTCGCTAACATTAGCCCAAACGGCACACCAAGCGTTTGTTGATTTTTTCAATGGTAAAAGTATCAAGTCTGGTACTCAAGGCGAGTCTTTCAAAACCTATCTTGAAGCCATCGGCACAAACAATGGTACAGGCAAATTACTGGCGGAATTGATGAATGCGCAATTTAATGCGACGAAAGGTAAAATGGATTTATTAAAACCTAATCTGTATCAAGAAGTAAAAACAAATAATCAGGCAATGAAAGATGTCTATACCGAAATGCAAAAAACAGTTCGGATGTTGAAAGTAGATATGACTTCTGCCATGAGTATCACCATTACTTATACGGACAATGATGGGGATTAAGGGTTTAACACATTACCTTAATAAAACAAGCTCGGCTGCACCTTTAGCCGTTTTCAGAATATGTTTTGGGTTGATGGTGCTGGGCAGTATATTGCGCTTTTGGAGCAAAGGTTGGATTCAAGATTTGTACATCAAACCCAAATATTTTTTCTCTTTTTATGGTTTTGAATTCATAAAACCACTCGACCAATATACTTATATCCTTTTTATTTTCTGTGGATTTTCTGCCTTATTGGTGGCTTTGGGTTTGTTTTATCGCTTGGCTATTGTGGGTTTATTTTTGAGTTTTACTTATATCGAACTGATTGATAAATCCACTTATCTGAACCACTACTATTTCATCAGTCTGGTGTGTTTTCTGCTGATTTTCTTACCCGCACATGTTTATTTTTCGATTGATGCCTATCGATGTCGAGAAACCCTTGCTCGATATACCCCTCAGTGGTGTATCGATGCGCTCAAATTGATGTTGGGTATTCTCTATTTTTATGCAGGTCTTACTAAAGTCAACAGCGATTGGTTGCTCCAAGCTTTACCTTTAAAAATCTGGCTTCCCGCACGAAATGATATGCCAATTATCGGTTTTTTGTTCAATGAGCCTTGGATTCCCTATGCT
Source organism: Saprospiraceae bacterium (assembly GCA_043744455.1). Lineage (GTDB taxonomy): Bacteria > Bacteroidota > Bacteroidia > Chitinophagales > Saprospiraceae > JAAFJT01. The sequence continues at coordinate 6,059 of JAYTUQ010000375.1, forward strand.
TTTAGCTGGTTTGGATGTCTTTATGATTTGAGTATTCCTTTTTTGCTTTGGTACAATCGCACACGTTCTTTGGCATATGTTGCAGTCATTGTCTTTCATTTATTGACGGCTTTGCTATTTCCCATTGGTATTTTCCCTCATGTCATGATTGTGGCTGCACTCATTTTCTTTTCTATTGATTTTCATGAAAAAATTATTCAAAAACTGAATAAATGGCTTCGCTTGCCTTCAGAATGGCTTAAAATCACTAAAACATACACACCGCCCCGTTTCATACAAGGCGTTTTTATTATATTTTTTACTTTTCAATTACTTTTCCCTTTTAGGTATTTACTATATCCCGACGAATTATTTTGGACTGAACAAGGCTACCGTTTCTCTTGGCGCGTGATGTTGATGGAAAAGGCGGGTTATACTCAATTTACAGTAAAGGATGTCACGGGCAGACAGATAGTCGTCAACAATAATGATTTTTTAACTGTTTTTCAGGAGAAAATGATGTCCACACAACCCGATATGATTGTCCAATATGCGCATATTTTGCGTGATTATTATGCTCAAAAGGGCTTTGTATCGCCACAAGTGTATGTCGATTCGTATGTCACCCTCAATGGGCGTTTAGGAAAACCGCTCATCAGTCCAACGACTGATTTGGCAAAGGAAAAAGACTCTTTTAAACATAAAAAATGGATATTACCCTTCAATGAAACGATTAAAGGCTTTTAATACAATTATATTTTGTTTGATGGGTACGCTCTCGTTTGCCCAATTTAACTTAACAGGTACGGTCTATTTTCGGAAAGATAGCTCTGTGGTACAGGCGTGTAGAATCATCTTAAACTTAGGTACACGGACGGCTCTTACAAACGAAAAAGGTGAATTTTCCTTCAAAAACCTTGCAAACGGCATATATGCCATTCAAACAGTTTTTCCAGATTTTCAAGCCGCCAAAGAAGTCATAACCATGGGCGGTAAAGATATTAATGTCAATATTTATTTGGATTCGTTCAAACAGATACTAAAAGAAGTCGTGGTGACGCAAAAACAAACAGATTTTGGCTTTACGCGCATGCGAGCTGTGGAAAATACCAGTATTTATGAAGGTAAAAAAACAGAGGTTATTATCCCAGACCAATTGGTCGCAAACCTCGCAACCAACAATGCACGACAAATCTATGCGCGGGTCGCAGGGTTGAATATCTGGGAAAATGACGGCGCAGGTTTACAACTCAGCATTGGCGGTAGAGGACTTGATCCCAATCGAAGTTCTAATTTTAATGTGCGTCAAAATGGCTACGACATCAGTGCTGATGCTTTGGGTTATCCTGAAAGTTATTATACACCGCCCATAGAAGCCGTTGGACGCATTCAGATTGTTCGAGGTGCAGCTTCTTTGCAATATGGCACTCAATTCGGTGGATTGATAAATTTCAACCTAAAAAAGCCTGTTCAAGATAAAAAATTGGAACTTGTTGCCCGTCAAAGCCTTGGTTCTTATGGATTCTACAACGCTTTTACGAGTGCGAGTGGAACGGTAAATAAGCTTAGTTATTACACCTTTTTTCAATACAAAAGAGCAGATGGCTGGCGCACAAACGCCGATTTCAACAGCTATAATTTTTATTCAGATATTGATTATCGCATCTCCAACAAAACGACCATTGGGCTAGACTTCACATACATGAATTATTTAGCGCATCAGCCAGGTGGACTCACCGATGCCATGTTTGCTGAAAATCCGCGTCAAATCAATCGAGAACGCAACTGGTTTAAAGTCAATTGGCATTTATGGGCTTTGCATTTAGACCATAAATTTAATGCTATGAATGAGTTCAACCTACGGGTTTTTGGGCTTTCTGCCTACAGATATTCCGTCGGTTTCCGCCCAAATCGTGTGGCGACCATTGATGACAACAGTGAAAGGGACTTAATCAAAGGTGATTTTACCAATTGGGGCGCAGAAGCCCGTTATCTCAAACGTTACTTTATGGGTAAAAAAGGCGTGGTTTTCCTAGCAGGAAGCCGTTTTTATCATGGTTTCAACCACAGTGTTCAGGGATTTGGCAGCAAAACGAAAAGAGCTGATTTCAACTTTATTGATCGTTCCAATAATATTTTGAATGACTATCGGTTCCCGAATAATAATGTTTCTCTTTTTGTAGAAAATATTTTTTATCTCAACGATAAACTGTCCATCACACCAGGTGTCCGCGCGGAATACATACACACCCAAGCCAATGGTTTCTACGGAAATATCCTTTACGATTTAGCAGGCAATGTCATCAGCGCAACTCGCACAAATGAATCCCGTACGAACGCGCGACAATTTGTATTAGGCGGTATCGGCGTCAGCTACAAACCTTCAAAGCACATAAATATCTATGGTAATGTTTCGCAAAACTATCGCTCCATCACGTTCAGCGATATGCGCATTGTCAATCCATCGTCTGTTATCGACCCAAATATGAAGGACGAACACGGTTATTCCATGGATTTAGGTATCAGAACGAACGAAACATCGCTTTATAACTTCGATATCAGTGCATTTTATCTCAATTACAATAACCGCATTGGCGAAGTCCAATTCTATGATTCGAGCAATCGCGTTTTACGACGCAGAGGGAATATCGGACAAGCCGTCATTATGGGTTTGGAGTCATATGCAGAAGCCGATTTTTTACAGATGGCGCAACCAAACAATAATTTACTGAGGGGGGTACTTTTTGTCAATGTCGCATTCATTCATTCGGCTTATAAAAAAAGTGAACTCCCTGGCATTGTAGGCAATCAAGTAGAATTTGTTCCTAATATCAATCTTAAAACAGGTATTCGTTTAGGCTATGACAATTTTAATGCGTCTTTCCAATACACCTATATGTCTAATCAATATTCAGAAGCGACAAATGCCAAAGATGGCGGTGTTTCAGCAATCGTCGGTTTGATTCCAGCTTATAATGTTATGGATTTCAGCGTGTCATACCAATATACCCGATTCAAAATCGAAGGCAATATCAATAACTTGACCAATCAAATGTACTTTACACGCCGCGCCACAGGTTACCCAGGTCCAGGCATTTTACCCTCAGACGGCAGAGCCTTTTACTTGACTTTGATGGTAAAGATTTAAAATAAAAAGGCTGTCTCAAAAATTACTTTCGAGACAGCCTCTATTGCCCTAAAGATTACGTATTCTTTCCATGACAACATAATCAACATCTTCTTTTGTAAAGAAAACAGCCGTTTGTTTCATACCAAATTTCTCATAAAACGCTGTTTTGCAATATCTAAACACCAAAAACAATACACGAAATACTTAATATCCATTATTTTGTTACCAGAATACTTTCAATATCAGCCAATTCCTCCGTACTAAAATCAAGGTTTTTCAAGCAGTTCAACGAATCCAACAACTGTGCTGTACGGCTTGCACCAATCAAAACAGAAGTCACACGCGAATCTTTGAGCAACCACGCCAAAGCCATTTGCGCCAATGATTGGTTGCGTTTTTCAGCAATAGCATCCAGTTTTTGTAATTGCGAAATGACCCCCTCAGTAATCGCCGCTTCTTGAAGGAAACCATGCGGTTTTGCAGCACGAGAGTCGGCAGGAATGCCTTTTAGGTATTTATTAGTCAAAAGCCCTTGTGCCAATGGCGAAAAAGGGATGCAACCCACGCCTTCTTGCCCTAAAACATCCATCAAACCACCTTCAACCCAACGTTCAAACATGGAGTATTTCGGCTGATGAATCAAACAAGGCGTACCCAAACGCTTCAAAATAGCCAATGCCTCCGTCGTTTGTTCGGCAGTATAACTGGATATGCCGACGTACAACGCCTTACCTTGACGGACAATCAAATCCAATGCGCCCATCGTTTCTTCCATAGGTGTATTGGGATCAGGACGGTGGCTGTAAAAAATGTCCACATAGTCCAAACCCATTCGTTTTAGGCTTTGGTCGAGGCTCGCCACAAGGTATTTTTTTGACCCCCATTCGCCATAAGGACCATCCCACATGAGGTAACCCGCCTTGCTCGAAATGATGAGTTCATCACGATAAGGCATGAAATCCTGTTTAAATATACGTCCAAAATTTTCTTCCGCTGAACCTGGCGGTGGACCATAGTTATTAGCTAAATCAAAATGCGTAATGCCTTTATCGAAAGCGACATGCAACATTTCACGATAGTTTTCATAGACATCGACACCACCGAAATTGTGCCATAAACCTAAAGAAATAGCGGGCAATTTGATACCACTGTTACCGCAACGGCGGTAAGGAATTTGTTGATAACGGTCAGATTTTGCTTGATACATAATTGTTAATTAAGTTGATTAATTGATAATACTCAGTGTGCCATTAAATCTCAAAGGTAGTTTTACCCCCTCAGTATAAAAGCCTGTTTTTGCATTTTTTTATAAATACAGTAGTTAATTACACCCAACCAACCTAAAAACAAGACAAAAGAGATTTTTTGCGTAATCGCTAAAAGAGATAAATATATTTTTGTTTCATAAATAAAATAGTTCAAAATACACAATATAAGACACAGTATGCCAACGAAAAATAGTTTATAAAACTTTGATTCATAAAGGTTTATGAACGTCAATACTAAAGCAATAACGCCTAAACCACCGCCTATATTTATCACCATATCGTGGTAATTGGTAAACAAAAAAGCTGAAATAGCTATGGGTTGTGCAGCATTTGATTCATCGTTTTGTGCTTTGTCTGCCAATAAATCGCACCAATAGTTGTGCATCAAACTAAAACCTTTAGCCGTTTTATCCACTTGCGAGCCGCCCGCATACAGAGAAGCTGCTACCACATACAGCAGAAAAAACAGAAAAATGCCATATAATGGTAGTAAAACGAGTATTTTACGATTCATACCTCTCAGTATTTTTACAAAACAACAAATAAGGTTGCTGCCGCTGTCAACCACAAAATAATCTGCCGATAACGTGTGTCAACGATGGTTTTAACAATATAAATACCCACATAAAAACCAATAATTAAAAACGGTAAAAGCGCGAAGTTGATAGCAATAGAGTGCCTATTCACTGTTTGCCAACTAAAAATATGAAAAGGCAGTTTGAACAAGTTGACAAACAGAAAAAGCCACGCGTTGGTGCCAATAAAATTGTTTTTTGACAACCGCATACTCAAAAAATAGACATTGGCAAAGCCACCTGCTTGATTTCCGACCATGGTTGTAAAACCCGTACCGATGCCCATAATGCTTGAAAACCAGACTGAATTTGGGACGTTTTTTAAGGGTCTTTTTTCAAACCAAAACAAACTAAAAACGATGATGAGAACAATCGCAGCCATCATTTTTTTGAAAACGGCTTCGTTCAAATCCTTTCCAACCCAAACGCCGACTAAAATACCCAGTACAATCCATGGCGCAAGTCGTCCCAGTAATTGCCAGTTTGCATGTCTTTTGTAGTAAAAAACGGCTAAAATATCGGCACAAATCAACATCGGCAACAAAACACCTGTGGATACTTTGCTACCAAACAACCATGCAAAAACCGAAACAGTGATGATGGAAACCGAATTAAGTCCTGCTTTCGATATGCCGACAAGCATCGCACAGAGGATGGCTAAAGTCCATTGTAAAGGCGTGAAATGATAGGAGAGGAGCGTTTCGAGCATTTGCGTTTTATTGATTTTGTTTTACACAACGACGATGCAAACATAGTCATCGTGTTTTAAATAAACTCAAAAAGCCTTAAAAACAAATGTTTTCAAGGCTTTTTGAGTTTATACAGACATTAATATATGCCTTATTTACGCTTTTTCTTTTTGTTCAATTTATCCCGAATCACCGCCGATTGAGCATAATCCTCAACTGCTAATGATTTTTTTAACTCATATTCTAAGCGTGTTTCGCTATTCATATCTGTCATAGCTGTCATGCGTTGGGCGCGTAAGTCACCCAGCACCGCTTGAATTCCCTTGTAAGCACTCAATGGAGTCATCGCATATTGGGCTAAACCTTCAGGTAATTCGGGCATTTCGGGCATCTCTTTTATCATTTCTTCATATTTTTTAGCCAAATCTTCATAGTTGGCTATCTCTTTATCCAATTCTTTTAAATTAATTTTTTTCTTCGATTCCCCACCCGGCCCACCATTGTGGAGACACACCGAACAAAGCGTCAATTTTTTCATCGTACTGGCGTTGATGGTAATGGTCAAAGGTAAATCCGTTCGCCCACAGCTTGAACATTGGTTATCATCGGTATATTCTCTTTTTTGCTGCAGTTCGCCTTTTGCTTTTGCTTGTTCATAGGCTTTAATGGCTTTTTCAGGCACATCTGCAATACCAACCTTAATCTCTCCATTTTCCATGGCAAAAATGGCGTGAATAAGGAAATAGCAAACACCCTTTTTTTTGAGCGGTGCTTTGACAAAAAGATTGAAAGCATCTTTGCGAGAGGCATAATGTGGTGGAAGAAAATGAGGCATGGCTTCGTCCAAAAATACACATTCTTGGTCAAAATCAATTTTAGCATAATAGTCTTTTCTGAAAAATTCAAGAAAATCTTTAATGTTTTTCCTTGCCATTTCTTTAAACATGGAGGCGGACATTTCATTTGGTTCTTGCGACGAGAAGTGTTTACTAAAGTCTTTCATAGTTAATTTATTTTCATTGTTTACAAAAATTATCAAAATACAATCAAAAATAAGATGAAACAACATACAAAGTACCCATTTCTGCATTCACCAAAAACATAATTTTTTTTAATATTTTTTCATAATCTTATAAAAATTCAACACCGCCGCCAAAAAAGAAGGGTTTTCTAAATTTTCAATAAAAGACTTAGAAGTGTCGTAACTTGCATGAAAAATACTATATCTAATCCGCTCAGCAATAATTTGTTGCAAAGCATTGTCCTTTGCCAATTCTTCCAAAATGGCATCGCGCTCTTGTTCAAACTCTTGTTTTTTCAAGTTCTCGCGTTGTTGCCGTTGTTCTGCTTCCATTTGAGCTGATTTTTGGGCTTTTTTGCGAACTTCCATTTGACGTTTTTCTTGCTCGTCTTCTTCTGTAACTTGATAGTTTTGTCGAACAGCTTCTACGAAAAAACCAGCTGGAGAACCTTTTATACTGCCTTTTTCGATGGCTTTTTCCGTCAAAATCATGGCTTGACGTAAGGATTGTTGTGAAAAATTCTCTGACAATTTTTTAATCATACGGGGCGTTACGGCAAATTTTTTGTTGATTTGTTGAATTAATTCTCTATTAAAATCCGCTTCTTCTTTGTTTTCAGGGGGCGAAATAACAGCCTTATTTTGTTCCATATTTTCAAAAACAGGCATAACAACTGCTTCTTCTATGTTAGTATCAAAAAAAGATAAAAGCGAATTGTGGTCAATCCTAAATCGAAGCGTCGACACCCGTTTACCCGTTTTCATTTCGCCAAAATCAAAACGGATGTCCGCATCTTGCAACAATCGCTTTTGCGCTTCTTCTAAAATTTTGATTTTGAAATTGGCATACAATGAATATTTGTCAGAAACAGCGAGCAAATCCTTCAATTTCTCTAAAGAAATGATAAAACTGTTAAGATGACGCTTGATATTTTGCAACAAAATCAAATAAAGCCGGTGACTCGTATTCATCTTTAAAAAGGATAATTGTAGCAAATCAAAAGATTTAGCATCTGATTTTAAAGACAACAACAATGTTTTAAATTTTGGATGAATGTTTACTTCAAGAGTAGTGTTATTGTTATGCGTTGAAAAATCAGTACTTGTCAATAAAGTGGTTTGACATTCATGTATTTGTTCATTATCATCCAGATATGTCCATTTGACTTTACGCTCAAGCAATTTAGATGCGGCTTTTAAAATGTTTAGGCTAATCGTTTCATTTCCAATGGTTTGTGCCGCATAAAAATCATTTAATGGAATTGAAAACGCATATAAACCAGCATTAGAAAACCCCATAATCTGGAATAATTTGCCTAAAATCATCAGTTCCCAAAAAGTTAAATCTCCTGCATATGCCGCTTCAATATTAGGTAAAGCGTTTTGTTTTTGATTTTCCATACCTTAAAAATGGCTAATTTACTGAGGGGAGGTATTTTCAAAAACAACATCAGAATATATATCGTCAATGGACAATTCGACATTTGGCAAGCTAAAAAGGAGTAACGCCCCTAATTTCACTTCTTCGCCAATTTGCCATTGTCCTGCGTCATTGCGATAGAATTGTTCAATACTTTTTTGTTTTGAACTGATTAAAATATACTCCTTCAAGCTATTGATTTGCCGATACGATTTGAACTTCTCACCTCTATCAAATGCTTCGGTGGAATCCGATAAAACTTCAATGACAAGTGTTGGATTGACCAAAATATCCTTGTTTTCATCTTCAAAATAGGGTATTCCGTCAACGACAACAACATCAGGATAGAAATAATTTTTGTAATCCAAAAAACTGGGTACTTTGGTTTCAGAAGTTGTAATGTCTAATTTGAGTTTTTTCTGCATGGATTGCATACCTAAAGCCAGCCCTGTGTTGAACACTGCCTTGTTATGCGGATGTGTGCCGCCAGCCATATATATTCGGTTTTGGTTATAAAATTCGTGTTTGCCCGACTTTTCACGTAGTGAGGCTCGCTCTAGTTTGAGATATTCTTGAGCCGTCATTTTCGTTTTTTCTTGAATTACTGCTGTCATGTTTAGCTTATTTTTTCTGTAAAAATAAGTGGTTTAATGGTCAAAACAAACACCCCTCAGTAAAAACCGCTTTTAAATAATTTTTTTGAATACATTCGTGGCTTAATTTTAGAATTTCACTAACATTAATTACAGTTAAAATACATCCCCTTAATTCGTGTCATTTGTTCAATTCGTGTTAGAAAACAATAAAAAACACCTTATGCTCACCTTATCCAAAATCAACATTTTCCCCGTCAAATCGCTCGACGGTTATTCACCTCCATCAGCCATTGTCGAAAAACGTGGCTTGCAATACGACCGTCGTTGGATGATGACCGACCTCGACGGCATGTTTATGACCCTGCGTAATAATGGACGGATGGCTTTGCTAAAAGCCATTGTCGAAAACAATATTTTGACGATTTTTGAGAAAGAAAATCCTCAAAATCAAATAAAAGTATCTGTTTTTAATGAAAATACTGTTGAGGAACGAAATCCCGAAGCAATCGGGAAGGGGGTCATTGAAACTGAAATTTGGAACGACCGTGTTCTCTCAACCATAGTCAGCAAAGAAGCCAATGCCTTTTTAAGCGATTTTTTACAGAAAAAATGCCAACTCGTCACCATGCCTTCATCAACAAAACGACATGTTGATGCCCAATACAATACAGGCAATGATATAGTCAGTTTCGCTGACGGTTACCCATTTCTCATCATCGGGGAAGCCTCTTTGCAAGATTTAAACGATAGAATAATAGAACGCCACCCCCCCAATGCCCCCCTCAGTATGCGCCGCTTTCGCACCAATTTTGTCTTCTCTGGCGGCGCACCTTTTGAAGAAGATACATTTAAAAATTTCAAAATTGGTGATATGGATTTTATAGGCGTGAAACCATGCGCCCGTTGCGTTTTGCCCAACCGCGACCCTGATTCAGGCATAAAAGGCACAGAACCGCTTGATACTTTGATGACCTTCAGACAAGAAGGCACTAAAATCCTTTTTGGTCAAAATGTGGTTTGGAATGATAAAACGTGGGAAAAAAAGATGTTGCCAGAAGTGAAAGTGGGGGATAGGATATTAGTTTGATTGGAAGGACATTTGCATCAATAATAACCTTTCCCTATTATATAATCCCTCAGTATTATAAGAAAAATCCTTGCAAAACATGACGTTTTACAAGGATTTTTGCACATTAAGACCTAATCAACAGGATTTCCACGAGGTCTTTCGCCATGCTTTGCGATATAGTTTTGAATATATTCCTTTTCTAAACGCCGCGCTTCCCTTTTCCCTGATATGTTTACAATCAAAATACGAGCAAAGAAGCGTTGCCATTTATCTACACGATTAAGTAAAGTCACTTGTTCTCTTATCTGTTCTGATAAACCGTCTTTACCGATAGGTTTGAAACTTATACCATATTTAAAAACATCGTCATTTGCTCTATCAATAATTTCGTACAAGTGATGTAGTTCGTTGTTCTCATATGAATTGTCGTGTCCCATAATGATTATCGGCTTTCGAGATTACTGCCTGTTTCGCTATTAAAAGTAGGAATGTAATCGAATTTTTTACCTGTTTTCAGTTCATAAGCATCATCAGCTAAACTTAAAAGTGGTTCAAATGCGATGTCAAAAGGCATTTCTTCAGGATGTTGTAATACATTTTTATAGTAAACTTCACCTTCTGCTACGACCGCACAACGCGTATATAAGAAATCATCTGCTGATAAATAATGTTCAGGGTCTTTCGAAATATATGCCGCTGCATGGGCTTTGGTATCTAAACGATACAGTTTTTCTGATAATTTGTCTTTAAACAAATAAATATTAGCAACAGGCATTTGAGCAAGAAAAGCAACAGCAGGAGCGAGTATATCTGTATATTTTTTTTGCGACCAATCTAAAAGAGCAATAATTTGCCAAAATTGTGCTTCAGACAATAATTCATCAGCCTGTTCTCTTGTATTTATCCGTATTTCGATTTGAGTTGTTTTGTCAAATCGGTTTTTCAACTCGCGAATGAATTGAGTACTTAGGTCGTTGATATTGATATTCAAAACGGTTGTCATATTTTTTGTATTTTAAATGACCGAATTGTTCTTTTTCACAAAAATAGATATTTTCAAGTAAAGTACAAGATTTTAATACCCCTTTGTATTTACATCAAAAATACCACCATCGTCTTCGAGCCATGCGCCCCCAATACCAACGATTGCTCAATATCTGCCGTTTTTGAAGGTCCCGCGATGAACGCCCCGAAGCCATAATCGGCTGAACCAATACGGGCGTATGCTTCGTGCATGGTCGGTACAATGTCTTGTTCGTTGAGTACAACGGCTAAGTTTTGACAAATAAACGGCGCAATACGTTGTCCCATCAACCCCTCAGTAATCCATAAGGCAGAATTCTCTGCTACCCCAAAATGGGCTTCAATGATGCCCAACTCGACGTTTTCTAAGTCGTGCGGGTCACAGTTTTGCCAATCTAATTCCGCTATATTTGATAGCTGGGGTAAGGTCGAAATGAAACGGCTATTTGCTGTGTAGTTATTTTTGATATAATATTCAATTTCTTGAAAATCAGCGACTTCAACGACTGTTCCGCCTATGCTTTGTAGAACCGTTTTGAACTGTTCTTTTGGTTCATGACTGCTTTGATTTAAGCCTTCTAACGACGGAAGTGGCTTCAAATCAGGTTGATTTTGGCGGATAGCGGCTAATATTTTTTCTCTGCTCATTATCTATTTTTTTTATACCAATCCCTAAAACTCTCTTTCGGTGGTTCAGGCATGTCTCTTTGTAAAAACCACGGATTCATGGCATTATTAACCATAAAAGGCACATGCCGCATCACCCAGCGCCCCATTTTACCACCTGTTTGAT
>JAYTUQ010000376.1:0-17610 GCA_043744455.1 Saprospiraceae bacterium
CGAAATTGGCATTGACTTGTATTGGGATAAAACGTTTTTTGAACAACAAAAAACGGCTTTTATTCGCCAAATGCACTGGGCGCAAGACTTGGGTATTCCAATTGTCATTCACAGCCGTGAGGCGACTGACGTGATTATTGATATTTTGACAGAAAATGCGTTTTATACTGAGGGGGGTATTTTACATTGTTTTACAGGCAATGTGGCACAAGCGAAAACGCTGATTGACTTGGGGTTTTATCTCGGCATTGGTGGCGTTTCGACTTACAAAAATGGTGGTTTAGAGCCTGTTATCAAGGAAATTCCTTTGGAACACCTTGTTATTGAGACGGACGCCCCTTATCTCGCACCTGTTCCATTCCGTGGCAGACGCAACGAATCGAGTTACGTTAAATACGTTGCAGAACGTATTTCAGAAATAAAAATCGTGGATGTAAAAGAAGTGGCGCGAGTGACAACAGCGAATGCAGAAAAGATTTTTTCTAAAATGGGGCAGTTTACAGTGCAAGTTTAGTTATGGAAATACCAAAATTTTGGGTCTATACAAATGTTTATTTAACTTTGTTGAAATTATCATAATTAAAATTGCATACATAATGACAGAAACATATCTAATCGAAATCAATGCAGAGCATAAACAAACGCTTATGGAAATTTTCAAAGCGTTTAACGTGCGTATCAAAGCATCAAATATTGAAACACTAAATGACCCTCAAAGTCTCACTGATTTCTTTAAAAAACATAAACTATCTAAAAAAAACAGGCAGTTTTTTAGAGAATTACAGGCTTCTATTGAAGAAACTTATGCTATGGAAAGAGGCGAAATTGTATCTGAACAAACTTATGAGCAACTTTTAACCGAACTAAACCAAATCGCTGAAAATGAAAATAGAACCTACCAAACTGTTTGAACAACAAGTCAAACGGTTGACTAAAAAATATCCTTCTTTAGCCCGTGAAGTTCCAGAGGCATTACTACCATTAATAAACAATCAATTGCAAGGTTTCGATGCAATGCCAAAAGGTTTTTATAAAATCCGTGTACCCATTGCCTCAAAAGGTGTTGGTAAACGTGGCGGCGCAAGAATCATTGCACATGTCAGAATCATTGAAGACAAAGCCTTTTTAGTTTCGATTTACGATAAAGCTGATTATGATAATGTTTCAGATGATGTACTCAAAGAGTTTTTGAAGGAGAATAAAGCCCATCAGTAAAAAAGCAAACTAATGTCCAGCTACAAATTTTATATTTTGAAAAATCAAAATTAAACTTACATTTGCACCCTCAAAACTTCGATATTCGGGGTTAGATATTCTTTATTCAAGGAGAATTGTCCGAGTGGTTTAAGGAGCACGCCTGGAAAGTGTGTATACCTCAAAAGGGTATCAAGAGTTCGAATCTCTTATTCTCCGCTAAATTTTAAAGCCTTTTGCAGTTCGCAAGGGGCTTTTTTTTATTCTGTTTTCAAATCATTAAAGTGCTATTCGTAATTTTGTATCTTGTCAACCGTTTTTAGCTGTTAAAAAACCGTTTATACATGCTCAAAAATCTCTATCTCACGCGTCGCTTTTTCACTGCCTTTGGAGTGGTCATTTTTTTATTCATTTTGAGTTACTCATTTGGGTGGCTGATGCCTTTTGCACAGACGGCTTTTGTGGTCGTTTGCGGCGTTGTTTTAGCAGATTATGGCTTACTTTTCAACAAGAACACGCAATTAAGTGCCACTCGACGAACACCTAAACTGTTGTCTTTGGGCGATGCCAATCGCATTACGCTTGATATTTCAAACCGTTCTAATCAGCGCTTGAATGTGAGTTTAATAGATGAAATTCCTTTTCAATTTCAAAAAAGAGACTTTGAGATGCGGCTTATTTTAGCGGCAAATGAAGCACGTAGAACGGATTATGAATTGACACCAACAGAAAGGGGCGAATATCATTTTGGCAAAATCAACCTGTTTGCCGAGTCTTTTTTAGGTTTGGTTCAACGCCGTTTTCAATCTGATTTGGAAAAAATGGTGCCCGTGTACCCCTCAGTAATCCAGATGAAAAACTTTGAATTGATGGCACTTCGGCAAATTGCGCACCAATCGGGCATCAAAAAAATAAGGCGTTTAGGACATTCCTATGAGTTTGAACAAATTAAAAACTATGTGCCAGGAGACGATTTTAGAGCTATCAATTGGAAAGCATCGGGTCGTCGTAACGGCTTGATGGTCAACCAATATGAAGACGAAAAAGCACAGCAAGTGTATTGCGTTATTGACAAAAGCCGCGTCATGCGTATGCCTTTTGGCGGCTTGACGTTGATGGATCACAGCATCAACGCGGCTTTAGTGATGTCCAATATTATTTTGCAAAAAAAAGACAAGGCGGGTTTATTGACGTTCAGTGATAAACTGGGTTCGACGCTGGCAGCAGATAATTCCCCCAACCAATTGGGTCGAATATTACATGAATTGTACCGTGAAAAAGAAGGAAAAGGCGAAGCGAGTTATGAGTTACTCTATTATGCGGTTCGCCGATTGGTAATAGGACGGAGTTTATTGTTGCTTTTTACCAATTTTGAAAGCCAATTTGCCCTTGAACGCGTATTGCCGACATTGCGAAAAATAAATAATATGCACGTTTTGGTTGTTGTGTTTTTTATCAATACTGAAATTGAGGAATTCACTAAACAAAATGTGCAAACAATTGAAGACATCTATCATCAAACCATTGCCCAAAAATTTAGTGATGAAAAAACACACATGATGCAGAAACTAAGACAATATGGCATTCAAACAATACTCACTCGTCCTGAAGATTTGAATATCAATACCATCAATAAATATTTGGAACTGAAATCAAGAGGGCTGATTTGACCCCCTCAGTATTTGGGTTAAAATAATGGACATTAATTGAATGTCGGACAATTAACACTCCTGCGTTGATAACGTGTACTGCGCGTACCCGCTTTGTCATTACCCAGTGAAAAAAGCTTAGAAAAAGTGAGTCCACCCAAAAAATAAAAATCCGTTGATTTAGCATTTGCCGCTTTGCTAAAACCATCTATGTAATCCGTAAAAGTTTTCCGTAAACCCAGTTCTGCACCTAATGCTGTCGTCTGATTGACAAACCAATGCAAGCCACCGCCAAAAGGAATGGATAAAGCGATTTTTGGATACTTTTGATTTTGGTCATCCAGAATTTCTGCGGAGGAAGCATTTGTTGTCAGTTCGTTGAAATCAGTTTTAGGATTCATATAAGTCGCCGCCAAACCTGCAAATGTATAAAAATGAACATTGCCGAAATTGAAAGGGCGCCATTCAGGTAACAAAGCCAATTCCGCAATCATACCTTTAAAGCTAAAACCGCGCATTTCAAGAACCTTTGATGTTGGATATTTTTTTTCATTTCCTGTCACGCCTCCCACAGCCAGGAGGGCTCTAACAGCCCATTTTTCGCTAAAATGTTGCCGCGCATAAATGCCGACAGCGGGACGTGTTTGTGGGATAAAATTTTTGGGAGAAACTTCAATATCACCTGTATAAATGGATGCGCCAAGTAATAAACCGATTTCCGTATTTTGAGAAAAAAGCAAAGATTGTGTTAAAATAAATAAGAGTAAGAGCTGATTTTTCATGTTAGTGTGTTGTGTTTTTAGATTAGCAGTTGTATAGATAATACAAATAAAGCATACAAACGTTAAAAAAGTGGTAAAATTGCATTGAAAATCACCCCCTCAGTATAAGACCCTTGTCTGTGGTTGTTTGCTGCTTCTTTGCTATTTGTTCTATGAAAACGGAGATATTAAACCTATTTCTAAAGGGTTATTTTCGAATATAATCTTTTGGCAAATGCTTTAAAAGACGCTTGCGAAATTTAAGATAGTGTACTGTTATGGTATGACGGGGTGTATTAATCTGCTTGAAATCAGGATGCTTAATTTCACGTTCGATGAGAAAAGGTATGTTTTGAGGTCGCTTCCACTTACCTGCCAACTCCCTTGCCATTATTTTTGATTGTAATTCAGAACCGGGCCAGATGCAGCCTAATGGTTGAAAAAGACCAATAAAGTACAGATTTTGTATTGTTGGGTGCATCATTTTGAGCCAAAGTGGCACATCTCCTTCCGAATAATTGATGAAATTTTTATCGAAAAAAGGATGAGTTATTTTGTAGCCTGTACAAGCCACTATACTATCGTACTCGCTTGATGTGCCATCTTTGAAATGCACTTTCGCACCATCAAGACGCTCAATATCAGGTCGGGGTTTGATTTTACCATGCCTAATGGTATAAAAAAGATCATCATTTATGGTCGGATGATGCGAGCCAAAAGGTATTGTCGGATTGGGTAAACCATGTTGTTCATTAAATCCATTGCGAATACGTAGCATAATTTCTATGCTTTTCGACCAAATCCTTTGTGGCAAAAAATCCATTGCACCGCCTATCGTATCAGAAGGTTTGCCCATCATAAATTTCGGTGCAATCCAATAGCCTCGTCGCCACGATATATCCACACTGGCTGCCACGCGACTTGACTCGACCGCCACATCACAACCTGAATTGCCCCCGCCAATTACTAAAACTCGTTTATCCTTGAAATGTGAAAATCGCTTGACCGCATGTGAATGAATAAATTCACCATCAAAATGTCCAGGATACTGAGGGGTCAGTGGCGACCAATGATGACCATTACAAACTGCTAATGCGTCATATATTTGGGTTGTTTCTTGACCATTTTTCTCTGTCAGAACCGACCATGTTCCATGTTCCGTCAGTTCACATTTTTTCACAAGTGTTTGAAAATGAATGTGTTGATACAAATGGAAGTGTCGCGCATAAGATTGAAAATATTTTGCTAAATGTACATGACTGGGGTAATCAGGATAGTCATCTGGCATCGGGAAATCGTCAAATTGCGACATGGTTTTAGATGATATAATATGTGTTGTTTCAAAAACCGAGGAATGCCCTTCGGTTTCTGAAAAGACCCAATTGCCGCCCACTTCTGAACCTCTATCAAAAACGGTGACTTCCAAACCCTCATCAAGTAAATTTTTTGCAGCTGTTATGCCCGACGGGCCCGCACCTATGACACAAATATGTCTTTTCATTTAACTGTATTTTTAAAAACGATAGCATTTTGCATTTTTTCCACCTCGACGATTAAAACCACCAAAGCCGCTGAAATGCCCTAATTTGCCCAAAGTAAACGCATTCATTTTTAAAGCTACATAAAAATCAGACCCGCTTAATCTTTTTTGACCTAAAAAACTCAATAAATGGTCTGTGCCGATGGTTAAAAAAGCTAACCGGGCAGCCAAACCTACCCTCACTTGACGATAATTTAAAAAAGCAACTGGTGCCGATACATCTAACCAACGTGATTCGTAGCGAGGGGTCACCGCCAATAAATTATCTCTTGATATTGATAAATCTGTCATACTAATGCGTTGAATCAACAATCCATTGACATAAAAGTTTTCTGTCACCGCAATATCACCTTGTAAACTCAAGGCTGTTGGTAATGCTAAACTAAATTGATGACCATGTACACTACTATCCACTCTACTTGACATTTTTTTGTTGAATCGTTGAATGGCATCGCCAAAAGGCTCATTGATATTAAGATTATGATAGTCTTTGATAGCAAACTCCACAGGTTCTGTGAGGGATACGGCATGAACATCTATAAAATAATTAAAATCAGCTTTTCCAATGTCTAAAAGTGATGCACCGACACGAAATAAATAAGGTCTGTTGTCAAAATCTCCAGTTCCTACAACCAACTGTGCACCCAAATCAAGACCAAACCCAAAACCATTATTATGCAATGGGTCTTGGAAATAATTTTTGGTATAACCAACACTTGCATTCAAAGCATCTACACGTACAGAATCTTTTGTCAAGCGCGTAACGCCAGTCCCTTCAAGGTTTTTGAGGAAAAAGCCTTGATTTGAGCGCAATATTTTGGCATTGAAACCAAAGGAAAGACCTCCATTTCCCCCGCCGCCAATTTGGTAGGCATAATTAAAGCCGTATTCTTGCCATGCCATACCTGTAACCGTCAATTGCGGCACGTCGTAACGAATATCCAATGGTACTTTTTGCTGGTAAGGATCAGCCACAATCGGTATTTGCTTTGTCGTTAATGCACCGCGTTGTTCTACATAAATACCAAAAGAGTGACCACTTTCAAAATTCATTTGAAATGAAGGCAAACCAATAAAAAGTGATGACGAAACAAACTTCGAATGTGGCTGATTGAAAAAATCGAAGAATTGCCTTGGCGTTGAAGGTACCGTAATTTTCGTTTCAGGTGCGGGCCCCAGAGTTCGATTATTCACGTTGCGAAAAAGGCTCGAAACGTTCGCATCTCTGATGAATGCAAAATCATTGGCGAAAAAAAATCCTGCCGAGGCAATATTCACATCCCAACCTAAGGGATTATTTACACCAGCAGTCGGGTTGAGTCTAACACCGCTGACTCCCGAATAGTTACCAAGTCGCAAGCCCAATTGTTCTTGCGAAAATAAACTGTTAGATAAAAAAAGAGAGACGAATACCAGAAAAGTTTTTGTGTAATATGACATATTGCTGTAAGTTTTGGTTGTGTCTATTAATTATTATCATCAAAATTCAAGGAAAATAGACTATTTTCCTTGAATTTGTTACCAATCAAAAACTGTGCACAAAATGTGCATAATTTTTAGAAAGTTCTCACTCGCTCGTGTAGCGATTTTGTAACTCATTTAATATCAATTGCAAACTATAAAAAAAACTAAAAAACTATTAATTTTTATTCTGCTGCTTTTTTTCTCATTTCGCTTGCCAACTCATGACCCAAATATTTTTCTATCAATTGATGTACCAAATAAATAAAAGGTGTCATCAACAACGCAGCACAAAACTTGTAAATATAACCGCCAGTACATACCGTCAAAAGTTGCCGAATGGGCCAAGGTTCACCGTTGCCTGTGACAAGCATCGGATAAAAATAAAAAGCAATAGAAGTAACGACAAAAGTGTCTATCAATTGCGAAAAAAGTGTCGAACCCGTGGCACGCAACCACAACATACGCTCGCCCGTCCGTTTTTTTATTTGATGAAAAATCACAACATCTAATATTTGAGAAAAAATAAAAGCAGACAAAGACCCAATGATAATGCCCAACCCTTGCCCAAAAATGCCATTGAATGACGCATTCATATCCGACACACCTCTACCCGTTTGACTGCTGGACCACCAATCGGCTGGCACCAATTGAATCGAACAATAGAGCATGAAAAAGGCATAAGCAATCAACCCTGCACCCAACCATGACAGAAATTTTACACCCCGTTGTCCATAATATTCATTGATGATATCGGTCATAACAAACACTACGGGCCACAGCAAAACACCCGCCGTGAGGTCAAAATTCCATTTGCCACCAAAAATCATCCAATTCACTGGTGTTCCGCCCAATGTTCTTTCAAAAGAAAAGATTTTTATGCCGATAAATTCAGCAACAAGGGCATTGGCAATAAAAAATGCACTTAACACAAGAAATAATTTGACTCCACGATTGCGAAGTATATCCAAAACCTCTTTTAGAGATGTAGGATTAGACGGTTGGCTCATTGATTTTACGTTTTTTTTTATGAAATAATCGCTAAATCGAGATTTTAGCGGCGGTTTAACACAGCATCGAAGATAACAGTTTTCTGAAAAAAGTGTTGAACAGTCGTTCAAAACAGCTGAAAAATGGTTGAATACTGAGGGGTCATTATTTAGGTTTGAACAACACAAACTGCCAATTATTGGTTGCTTGAAAAGTCTCAATTTTCTCCAAACGGCGGTCATTTTCTACTTTTTCTAAAAGAATGTCCGCATCTACAACACAAAACCAACTATCCCAAATCAGAATGGCATTTTCGGGTAAAGGTTGTTCCCAATATTTCCCAAAATCTTTAATTTTCGTTTCATCAAAATAATCCATATCCAACGACAAAGCGACTTGTGGATGCAATAAATAATACGTGTGATTAGGATATTTCGTCTTCAAAAAGTCCGCAATATGAGCCGCTAAACGTTGGTCGTCTGAAGGCATCAAGTTGCGTTTTGGATTGATAGCCGCAGGGTTTGAGGTGAATGGGAAAATGAGTAAATAACTGATTATCAAGGTGTTAACCGTATTTTTTACCTTATTATTGGTCAAAATCGTTTGTAAGAAATTAAATCCACATAAACCAATCAGAGCGAACATAGGCATGACTGCATTCAGCACACGACTTAAACCCATGCTTAAAAAAATACCGTAATACCAAAACAAGGAATGTGCAATGAACAAGACGAAAAAACTGCCATAAATGAGCGTCAAAACACTCAAATACTGAGGGGGGTGTTTTTTGATTAAAAATACTAAAAAAACGACACCTAAAACCCAAAAAGTAAATTGCGGAATTCCTGTGAAATAATAGAGTTTTAAGACAAAATCGAACAGATTTGCTTTGTCATCCACATAAGCTGTCATAGAAGCGTAAGGTATTTTTGTAAAAATCCAAAAAACACTTCTATACACTGTTGCGCCCGCTAAACCATAAACAATGTGACCAACTGACAATAAAGGCAAGGCTTTCCACTGTTTTTTAAAGATTAAAAACAAGGCAATAACCCCAATCATCAACAGTCCTTCAGAACGTACAAATGGCAGAAATGAAACAAGTAAACTACCTAACACATACCCCTCAGTAACCAATAACAAAACCGATGCAACTAATAACAAAGCAAATAAATGCTCCGTCAAACCCGAAAAAGTTAAAGTAAAATAGCCTGAACACGTTGCCAAAATCAAAATCGCTACGATTGGGTTCGCAAACTGAAGATGTTTCGCTAATTTATAGGTCAACCATAATGTCAAAGTGGCATTCAACAAATTAAAAAACTTGATACCATTGAAGCCGAATTGAGCAAATGGTGATGCCAAAAGCACAAATAAAGGTTTTGCCCAATGATGAAAAAATAATTCGGGATGTACGAACGCATATCGGGCATATAAATAATGTGTAATGCTATCGCCTGTATCACCTGTTCCATCATAATGTGATATGACAAAGCAGCCAATCGCAAAAAATAAGCCGATTATTAGCTTAACTAATTGACTTTCAAACACTTTCAGGTTCATATGTTTTGTTTTATTGAACACTTACTGTAGTGGATAGAAGAATAGCGGTGAAAAGTAAGAGCATATTAGACGGTTTTTCATTGTAAATATCAATGTCTAATAATCGTTTGAGCATCTTGTTTTTTATAAACTCGTACATAATCAATAAGAAATTCGGCAGGAAAAACAGTTTTTTCACCAGGCTCTCGATTACGACCACTATCAACGGCAAGTATAAAACTTTTGGATTGTTTTACCGATTATTTACGCTCATCTACTTATAAAAACATTTACACTTATTATCTACAATTAATATAAAATAAATTGCATAGAATAACCTAAAAAAGTAGCTTCCGATTAAATATAAATTAAATCATCTTAAAAATTTAACTTCTTTGTTCATTTCGATATTCATTGGTATATTATTATCACGAGTAATAAAAATAGCATATCCTTTGAAAGTCAATTGATTAATTTGTTCAATAGAAGGTAAATATGGATATGCCGCAGTAATATCGAGATAAAACATCGTCTCAATATAATAAGGTGTATTGAAAATAATGATTTTCTTATCTGCTGGTAATTGCTTTTTCCAATCTCTTATTTTCTGTTGATCAGCAGTTTCTTGTTCTTTCTTATCAAAGGGTTTTACACGTTCTAAGGTATATCGAATAGGTAAGAGGATAAATAAAGGGAGCAAAAATTGAATGATTTTCGGTGAAAATCGGGTTTTATGTTTATAAAAATAAAAAAATCGGATAAATAAAGCCGTTAGTATAAACATCGTTGGAGCAAATTCAATCAGGTAAGTTTCTCTTTTGGTTGCCATTATTGAAAATGCTATAACAGAAAGGAAAAGCCATACGCCGAGCGTTCGTACGTTTTGTTTTCGCCATTTTTTGAAAAAAACAATCAAAAACCATAGCATGGGTAAGTAAATTAGCTCTCCAAAAATAATACGGATTTGATTCAAATAATACCACCATTCACCCTCATGACCTTGAATAGCTTCTGTCATGGGGTGAAAAATAGCACCATACATCCATTTTGTTTCTATCGGAAAGTTTTGAAAAATATAAATTTGCCAAGGTAAAGCCGTAGCAATTGCCGCCAAACACAAGGGAATAATGCCACGCAAAATATCTTTAAAACTAATCTGAACGACTATCCAAATCGGCAAAATAATTACCGCAGGTTGCCATTTGCAAAGATAGGCTAACCCCATACACACACCTGCTAACACTGAAAAACATATTTTTTGTTTAGTTTTCGAAGACAGAATGGCACACAATACACCGAGTTCAATAAAGAATGCGAAAAACGTTAAAACATGGTCACTTGACATTCGTCCGCTATTGACCTCAATTGTCAATCCATGAATTGCATGAAAAAAAGCTGCCCAAAACGCAATTTTTTGACTCTTGAAAAAAAGTTTAGCTATAGTAAAAGTAACAAAAATAGCCCCTGTCCCGATAATAAGCGAAGGAAGTCGTAGGGCAAATTCATTTATGCCAAACAATTTTAAACTTGCAGCTATTGCCCAAAGTGGTAAAGGTTGTTTGCTTAACCATATATGATTACTCGCCCACTGCGTGAAATCGTAAGGCAATATAGGGTTATCAAAAAGTGTAGGACGCAATGGATGCGTTATCAAATTCTTCGCAACTAAAGCATGATAACGTTCATCCCATTCGTGCAGAAATCTATCAGAAGCGCACCACCCCCTCAGTATTAACCCCCCTAAAGCATTGGCTATCAATGCCCAATTTATTCTATTTTTAGAATAAAAATAAAAAGCAGTACCAAATATAGCAGTTACAGAAAGTAATAACAATATACCATTCAAAATTGTCATGGCGTGTTTGCTTTTTTATAAACCCGCACATAATCAAAAGAGAAATCTGCAGGAAATTGTGTATGTGTATTCGGATTGCCGTCTAAACCGCCTACGCCCATGCTCAATATTAAGTGCATCGGAAAGCGTGGTATATTTCTTCTTAATTCGTAAACCAAAATATTATCAAAATAGAAACGAAGTTCTGCCGTTGTCCATTCAACAGCATACACATGAAATTTTTTCGATAAATTTAATTTCTTCTTATTCAAGCCTTTAGTATAAATATTCCGAAATTCTTGTTTAACTCTTTTCTTTTTTTTATCCCAAAAATGATTACTAATAGAAAATTCTGTTGGTTTACTACATCTAAATTCAGCAATATCCACCTCTTGGTACAGAGAATCCATACCGCCCAAAAGCCAAAAACAGGGCCATAAGCTCTTTCCTAATGGTATTTTCATAGCTGCCTCAACTCTGGAATTCACCTCAATCTTTCGAGCAGAATAAACGTTTCCACCCGTAAATGGATAACCTCTGTAGTTTTCTTTTTGATTGATAAGGTGAAGGAGACCGTTTTTAATATTAACATTTTCAAGCCGTGGTGTAAAATACGTTAAAGTATTTGGTGTTTCTGTTGTCTGTGGCCACCATACATGAGGGTCAATAGAGTCAACATCAAATTCATCATGCCAAAGCAGTGCCCAACCTTCTTTTTGTAATGGGTTATTGATTGTAAAGGTATCAATGTCTATCATTTGAGTGATATTCTGCGCCAAAACTCCCCCCCTCAGTATTAAGGTCAAAATGAATAGTACGAAGATGATTTTTTTCATAAATTTTTAATTTTGTCAAAGAAAAAAAAGAAGTGCCACACTTTGCGTAAAGTATGGCACTTCTTTTTTATAAGCATTCATAACGCGCACTTTTCCCTAATTATTCTCATAGCTCTTTATCATTTCGAGCACTTTACTGAGGGGTAGATTTGTGATAGAAGCAATGAGTTCTGGATTTAAACCTTTCAGAAAAGCGGAAAGGACTACCTCTTCTCGTAACTCCTCTTTCAACTTTGGCGTTAACTCTTCTTTTACTTCATTTAAAACTTCTCCTCGTACCTCTTCTTTTACTTCATTTAAAACCTCTCCTCGTAACTCCTCTTTCACTTCATTTAAAACCTCTTCTCGTAACTCCTCTTTTAGCATGGGCTTCAACTCCTCTTTTAAGATAGGTGTCATCTCCTCTTTCACTTCCTCACGAAGTTCTATTTTTGCATCTAAACGCCAAAGGGCTGAAAGGGCGAGCTCTCTTTCAAGTGCTTCTAAGGCACTCAGTTCTTCATAATCAAATTCAGAAGTTTTTATCCGTTCTATAACTGCCATAAGTGATTCATTTTTTTTATAGTTGACAAAATCTTGTTCTGTATTATTTTTGTTACGTGTTTTTTCCGCCAGTTCAAACCATTCAAAATATTTTGTCAGTTTTTTATTTTTAACGATGTTTTTTTGAAAGGCGTAAATCAGCTTATTTTGGGACAGAAAGCCTAAATCTTTAGTATTGTTGTTCAACAAAGTTAATATTTTTTCACGTTCGATGCCCATTTTTTCAAAATCATTTGAATTCCATAAGGCATCATTTTTAAAAAATTCGGCTGTTTGGTCGGGATAAAGAGAAAAAGACACAAAATCTTCTCGAAATCCTAAGTTGTCATCACTCATCCAAATCAGGGTTATTGTTGGCAATAACTCTTGATAAATGCGAGTATCCACTTTTCGTCCACTCAGTTCAGGAAAATCTCGCTTTGGTAAATTTTCTAATTGAAGAGCACTGTTCAGGCTTTGATAAAGATAAAACCGTTTGACAACAAAGGCTTTATACCATTGTTGCATGTCTATGATGACGTATTGACCATTGATATTGCGTTTTGAGTCCATTTTTTATTCAACAAAATAAACATTTATCTTTTAAAAATAACAATAAAAACACAAGTTTCATCTACTTAATATAACTTTTCCCATCATAAGTCAATATCATAAAATCAATACCCGCTACGGTTCTGAAATATTTTAAAGTATTGTTCAATTGCTCTTTTGTACCTGTTTGGCGGAAAATAAAACGGCGAACCGTAGGCTTAGGCGTCATGAATTTTGCTGCAATGCCTATATCAGTACCCGTATAATTGAAATGACCATAATCACCCGCTGGAATACTGAGGGGTGTTGTCATGGTTTTCAAACTGTCAATCATCTGTGTATATCGCGCATCTTGACCATTATCGGTGGCTATGAAGCCCCAAATGGCATTTTGAGGGACACGAAGTACCTCTTTTTTAGGCATTGAAATACCATTTTCCTTTTTCATTTCAAAATAATAACGTCCATCCTCAACATGTAGAATGCCGTCGTTGATAATGACATCTTTAAGCGTAAATCGAAACGGGATATCGCTTTTTTTCAAGATGGAAAGGTCAATTGTATCGCGAGCAGGTTCCGCAAAACCATTGCACGTCAATGGATAAGCCAAACTGTTGATGCTAATCGTTAATTGATTGTTGATGACATTTTTTGTGTAGTTTATACGGGTGCCACCACATTCTTGATTTTGAATGGTTGCAAGGCGCAATTGAAGTGAACTGCCTGGTTCATCCAATTTTTCCCATGGAATGATCTCAAATTCCTTGTCAACGGCGATAATGGTCTCTTTGTCTCCTAAGTTTTTACGACAACCGATAGTGAGCAAGAAACCAATAGCAAAAATAAGCATTGGTGTCAATCTCTGATTCATACATTCTATTTTTTAAGCTATCGATAAAACGATTCGGATGGGGTATTGCTGCCTAAGTTTGTAAATTCGTTTTCAAGTATTCACAAATTTTAGATGGGATAAAAATTATATTTTACACATATGACACCCTACTGTGTATAGCGAATTTTTACAAAAAACTTTTCATCTTTTGCGCCCAATAGTTTAGCTACAGACGGGGCGACTATGACAACAGTTTCTGAACCATAAGCATATTCAGGAATTTTGCCTATGACTTTAGCATAAATAGTGCGATTGGACATGGTGCTTGTGACCCCAACAATAGAGCCTACTTTGGCGATACGATGTAAGCAATACAAATCTGTTTTTGAATTACCTTTAGCATTCCAACAAGCAGCCCCCCGCTCTTCCACACTCTTTTTTTGTTTTTCAAAATAAGCATTCAGCATCTTCGAACGGACATCTAAAGAACCTCTTCGGGCATTGCGCACCTCTTCAGAAACCCCCTCAAGGCTCATCCAACCAACTTGGAGTACCTGCCCAGGGTGAATGTTGGCATTGAGCAAATTATTCCATTTTATAACGCTATCAACGGGCATATGAAATATTCTATGCGCAATATTGAACAAATTATCGCCTTTTTTGACCTTAAACATAATAGGCGCATAGTCCCATTTTTTGAAATCTAAGCCTTGAAAACGCTTGATAGCCGCATTTGGGATAGGCACACGAACCATATGACCGATACCGACAATATTACTTTTCAGTCTTTGATTGTAAGGGTACAACTCCTCCTCATTGAGCCCATAAAAGCGCGCCAGTGAATATAAAGTCTGCTTAGGTTCAATACGATGTTCAAAGATTTTTTCCCCAGTCAACTCATCAAGGGTAATAAAAAGCGTATCTTTAGCCGTCAAATATTGAGAAGAATTACCCGTTGCAAACCCAATATTGGTTTTTAGGAAAAAAAGTAAGACAATACTGAGGGGGGTAAAAAAACAAAGTTTTTTAATGAATGATTGATAATTTATAGTGTACATAGTTAGAAGATAAAGTGATTTATTAATAGTAATTTTCCAAAAAGTAGTATTTATTTTTTGCAAGTAAAATCCTTGTTTGGAACAAAAATACGGCTTCATTCCTTTCTTTTCAAAAGATTCTGAATTATTGACTTTAATTTTTTAAAGTGTCAAACATTTTGGCACACTACATATTAACGATTTACTAATACTCAATTAACGAATAACAAATATTTTGAAAGTTCTTGGTATCATCCCTGCTCGTTATAGTTCAAGTCGTTTCCCAGGCAAACCATTGGTCAACATCAAAGGAAAAAGCATGATTGAACGTGTCTATGAGCAAGCTAAAAAAGCCCAAAGCCTTGCTCACATCGTCGTCGCAACGGATGATGAACGCATTTTTGACCATGTGAAAAATTTTGGCGGCAACGTTATGATGTCTGCTATCGAACATCAAAGCGGGACTGACCGTTGTGCAGAAGTGGCGGCGATGCTCAATTTAGAAGTCATGACGCAAGCCAGTCAACAGGCACAATCTTTTGCTTTTGATGCACCGCGTGCCCTACCCTTCAATGCGGTGGTCAATATTCAAGGTGACGAGCCTTTTATTGACCCTGAACAAATTGAAAAAGTGATTGACATACTGAGGGGGGGTATTTTTCAAATCGCAACATTGGCAAAAGTTCTTGATAATCAAGAAGATATACTAAATCCAAATATTGTCAAAGCCGTTTTTGCTACTGATGGTCGTGCCCTTTATTTCAGTCGCAGCCCTATTCCGAACCTTCGGAATGTCCCTCAAAACGAATGGTCAAGCAAGGGTGAAATTTTCAAACACATTGGTTTGTACGGCTATCGAATGCAAACTTTGCAAGAAATCGCTCGTCTTGAACCCAGCCGTTTAGAGCATTTGGAGTCCCTCGAACAACTCCGTTGGCTCGAAAATGGTTATACTATTGGAGTCGGTCTAACGAATTTGGAGACAATCGGCATTGATACACCTGAAGATTTACTTAAAATATAAAAACAAATGAATTATTGTTCAAACTGTGGTCATAAAGTACAATTTGGCAACATCAATGATGAGCATTTGCCGCGTTTTCATTGCTTAGAATGTGGTATAATTCACTATCAAAACCCACGCGTCATTGTCGGTTGTATACCGATTTGGGAAGATAAAGTCATGTTGTGTAAAAGGGGCATCGAACCGCAATTAGGTTTGTGGAATATTCCTGGCGGTTTTATGGAAAATGAAGAGACTGTTGAAGATGGTGCTGCACGCGAAATGTTGGAAGAGACGCAGGGGCATGTTCGCATCATTGGTTTGCAGTCCGTTTTTACAGTGCTTCATGTCAATCAAGTACACCTTCATTTTGTAGCTGAAATGGTCGATTTGAATTATGGATTAACCGCTGAAAGCACTGATATTCAACTATTTACAGAAGAAAATATACCGTGGAAAGACATCGCCTTTGCTTCAAATTATTTTGCTTTGAAAAAATATTTTGAAGATAAACGACTCGGATTACAGCGTACACATAGAGGGAATTTGTCTATAAAAGGGGGGAAATGGGTCATAGGTAGTGAAAAATGGGAAGTCAATAACTCTGATTATTAAATGTTTCATACCTTAAAACCACAAAATTTGAAAGGAAATAGCTGTTTCACCGATAAATATTACAATCTAATCTAAAAAATAACGATGCAGATAGACAAGGAATTAATTTTGAAACTTGAAACATTGGCACGTCTTGAATTAAGCGATGTAGAACGCGACAAATTACAAGGCAGTTTGAATGACATCTTGAAAATGGTTGAGAAACTCGATGAGTTAGATACTGAGGGGGTCGAACCTTTGGTCTATATTAACGAAGATGCTCATGTGCTGCGTGACGATGTTGTCAAAAATGAATTAAGTCGTGAAGACGCACTCTCAAACGCACCCTCTCAAAATGGCGTGTTTTTCAAAGTACCAAAAGTTATTGATTTATAACAATATAATTATGCAACTAATTATCACGGTCAAAGACCTTCGGAAAACTTACATCATGGGCGCAGATACCATAAATGCCTTAAAATCCATAAGTTTAGACATTCATAAAAATGAATATGTCGCTCTGATGGGCCCTTCTGGATCTGGCAAATCTACTTTAATGAACCTTTTGGGCTGTCTCGATACGCCTTCAAGTGGTACATATATATTGAACGGAACTGATGTCAGTCAAATGACCGATTCTGAATTGGCGGAGGTGCGGAACAAAGAAATTGGCTTCGTTTTTCAGACTTTTAACCTCTTGCCGCGTATGTCGAGCCTTGAAAATGTGGCTTTACCGCTTGTTTATGCGGGTATGAAAAATGCACAACGGATAGAAAAAGCGAAAAAAGTGATGCAATCCGTTGGTCTCGGTGACCGCATGATGCACAAACCCAATGAATTGTCGGGCGGTCAAAGGCAGCGTGTGGCTATAGCAAGGGCTTTAGTGAATAATCCCGCCATCATCTTAGCGGATGAACCTACGGGAAATTTGGACACCAAAACGTCTATTGAAATCATGGGTTTATTTGAAGAAATTCATCAACAAGGCAACACAGTAATCATCGTGACGCATGAACCTGATATTGCTATGCACGCCCACCGCATCATTCGTTTGCGCGATGGTTTAATTGAATCTGATACGCTAAATGACAGTATTATCAGTGCTTTTGACCCAAATCACCCATTTTTACAAATAAAAGAAATACATTGATAACGGATAATGGACAGTTGATAATGTGGACATGCCCAAGAATGATTGACAAAAAAGGAGTTGAAATTCAACTCACAAAATCAATTAATTTTGGGTATGAAAAAAGAACAAGT
>JAYTUQ010000377.1:0-4473 GCA_043744455.1 Saprospiraceae bacterium
ACGATGCTTGTTGTTGTCAATACAGGCTCTTTGGCGGCTTTGAGCTTGGTTTTTGCTTCGTATCTCAACTTTTTAGTCCCTATTTCAGAAACCATGCAAATTATTATTGCCATTTCTGCCATCGTCGTTTTAACAATTATGAATGTATTGGGCGTGCGTTTAGGCGGTCTTTTTGCCAGTATTTTTACGACAGCAAAGCTCTTAGGCATCTTTATAGTCGTCGTGATTGGCGTTCTTTTGGGTTATAACACTGTGAATTATACGGATTTGACGTGGACTGGCAACGCACAAAACTTACCACTCATTTCCGCATTTGGCTTAGCTTTGATTGGAACAACTTTTTCTTATGGAGGTTATCAACACGCTACTTTCATTGCTGCAGAAGTAAGAGACGCACAACGAATTGTTCCTCGCGCCATGCTTCTGGGCATCTCAGTTGTGTGTTTAGCTTATTTAACAATCAATATGGCATATTTGCGACTATTGCCGATGGCAAATATTATGGCTTCAAAAAGTGTTGCATCCGATGCGGTTTCAGTGGTTTGGTCGGCAGGGGCAACGTTTATTGCGTTTCTAATTGTGCTTTCTGTTTTAGGTACGATTGGCATTTACATCCTTACTGCACCCCGTATTTACTTTGCTATGGCTGATGATGGCTTATTTTTCAAGCAATTTGCGACGATTCATCCACGTTACAAGACCCCTCAGTATGCCATTATTTTTCAATCATTGTGGACGATTGTTTTACTTCTTTTTTGGAAAACCTTTTCCGACCTCATTACTTATGTGGTATTTATTGACACCGCTTTTTTTTGTTTAACAGCTGCAACCATTTTTGTTTTTAGAAAAAAAATGACACAAACTACTTCTGCTTATCGCACCATAGGTTATCCTTTTACACCTTTAATTTTTATGGGTATGAGTGCTTTTATCGTCGTTAATACTTTGATTGAAAAGCCTGTCCAAGCCTTTGGTGGGATTATATTTTTAGGGATTGGGGTTTTGGTTTTCTATTTTTTTAAAGGGAAACAGCAATCTCTTTAAAGAAAAGTCAGTGTGAATTAATTAAATCAGTCTAATCTGTGTTCAAAGCTAAATACATTTACTTTTACAATTCCCTAAAACAAAAAACGCCCAACTACTAAAGCAGTTAAGCGTTTTTTTTATGCGACAATATTAATGAATTACGTATGACGAATACCTAATGTCTCGCAAATAGCACGGTAACGAGCGATGTCTTTGTCATGTAAATAAGCCAAAGTACGCTTGCGTTGACCAACCAAAGCCAATAATGCACGGCGGCAAGAGTGATCTTGTTTGTTGGTTTGAAGGTGCTTAGACAATTCCGAGATACGGAAAGTGAATAATGCCACTTGACCTTCCGTTGAGCCAGAGTCTTTTTCACTTTTTCCGTGTGTACGGAAAATTTCTTCTTTCTTTTCTTTTGACAGATAAATTGCCATGTCTTGTTTTTTTAAAATTTGTTAACCAAATACGATTACGAAAATCTGTTTTAGCTCTTAAAGCGGCGCAAAGATAGTTATTTAATGGATAGTGGATAATGGGTAATGGATAATTTTTAAAAAATAATGGACAATTGAGCGTAATATTATCAACTATTCATTTTCCGTTATCCATTATTAATTATCCAGTAAACAAAAACCCTCGTACAATCGAAAGATTGACGAGGGAACTACGGTTTTTGGAACCCCATTTATTAAACCTCATTTTGTGTACCTTGTGCCATAGGACTTAGGTTCAAAATAGAAGTAACAACTATTCGAATAATATTAAAGCTTTTAAAAAAAATATCTTACAGATCTAACAATTGGGCTTCATTTGCTTATACAAATATAAAACGCTTTCTAAAAAAAATGCTGCTTTCCTAAGAAAAACAGCATTTTGTGAGTGTTAATGATGTATTTTAATAATACTACAAGCTTTTTTAAGCTACCAACCATTATTATTGACAATCAATTCAGACAAATCATATACTATAATATCGTCTTGTTTGTCCTTCGCCTTCATGCCGTCGGACAACATAGTGATACAAAACGGACAGTTTGCGGCAACTATAGTCGCATTGGTTTCAAGAATTTCTTCTGTACGTTCAACGTTTATACGCTTGTCTCCTGGCTCATCCTCCTTAAACATTTGTGCACCACCTGCACCGCAACACAAACCATTGGTACGACAGCGTTTCATCTCAACCAATTCCGCATCAAGCTGTGCGAGAACCTCACGCGGTGCTTCATAAATGCCATTGGCGCGTCCAATATAACAAGAGTCATGGTAAGTAATTTTCTTACCTTTGAATGAACCGCCTTCGATTTTCAAACGACCATCATTGATGAGACCTTGTAGATAAGACGCATGGTGGACGACATCATAATGACCGCCCAAAGCTGGATATTCGTTTTTTAAGGTATTAAAACAATGTGGGCACGCCGTAACAATCTTTTTGACGCCATACATATTCATCGTCGTGATGTTTTGCAAAGCCATCATCTGGAAGATGAATTCATTGCCCGCGCGTCTTGCTGGATCTCCTGTACACATTTCTTCGTTGCCCAAAATTGCGAAATCAATACCGACCTCATTCAATATTTTAGAAAATGCAATCGTCACTTTTTGCGCCCGAGCGTCGAAGCTGCCAGCACAGCCAACCCAAAACAACACTTCGGGCTGGCGGTCTTCTGCCGCAAGCATTGCCATTGTTGGGATAGTTAAGGGTTTCGTCATTATTTAGGAATTAAGAATTAGGAATTAAGAGAAACAATTACCCCCTCAGTATTTGCATGTAAATAAGCGAAATGTCGCCTAATTTGAAAGATTAAAAGTATAACAAGGTATTCAAAAAACAAAATGCCGCCGAAGAAAAGTCCTCGGCGGCAAGTTATTAAGTAATGATATGAACAATAAAAGAATGTAGGTTTTTTGCAATTAACTGATAATCAAATACTTGCAAATACATTTTTTACATTTCATAAACATGACTTAAAAAATTTGTGTAAGTTATAGGAATTGATTTGCAAAATTCATGAATCTTGTTAGTTACTTTTCATGGAGTATTCGGTGTTGCTTTTTCGCTTCGTCGAATTGACCGATCCACCACAGGCTTTGCTTTCCTCGGTTTTAGAAATCCACATAACAAGATAATTCAGACGCTCATTTGCCATAGAAATAAGGGCATTGCATCGACAAGTCGGATAAGACGGGCCATAAATTCCTTTAGTTTCTGATGGAAAAATCATTTCTAATTGAGCATCTCTTGACGATTCCCATGCTAATTGTGCTTTCTTAAATTTTGATATAAAGACGTAATCTCGCTCATAATCATCGAGAATTTTTTTGACGACATCGTCAACGTCTTTTTTTAATCTAAGATAATCGCTGCAGCTGTTGCGGGAATTGTCATTTTTTGTTTCTTGGGCATTTACAGCCATACCCAAAAATAGGACAAATAAAAAGGTGCATGTGTTCCTCATGAGGTTTGTCATTTAAATTGTAAAAATATGCTTGTTAATAATACTTGCAAAGTTGCTTTGTTTTAGCCATAATTACCAATTTAAAATGTGTTTTATTTTCATTTATAAGGTTTCTACATCAACTTTAACACTCTGTTAACCATACAAAAAAATCCAAACCGTCTATTACAACAGCTTGGATTTATCGTTTTTACTGAGGGGGGGTATTATTTCGTTTTGAAAGACTTAATCGTTGCTTCGGGTGACATAAAAAACGGGATTTGATTCCAGTCGCTGTACTTTTTGATAAGTCCGTCTTTCTGCGTTTTATCTGTCGCTGCCATTTTCATATCGTTGAAGTATTGTTTGAAATCTCTCAACACTTCCATGCCGCCGCCGCCCAACACAAGTGTCAATTCTTTATCATATTGAATCGTATTCGTTTTTTTATAAAATTGATGACATTAATGGAGCTTTAACAGCCGAATTATGCAATATGTTTTACAAGGGCTTTCATCTCTCGCCCATGCACAAAAAGTAGGTGGTTTTGTTTTGTCAATTATTTTTGATTTTGAGTGTCGGAATAGACCCCTCAGTATAATGGTCATTAGCGCAGATACTGACATCCACTCAAACCGGCGTTGGTTTAACTGGTGTGCTTCAAAATAGATATTCTTTTGAAGGAAAACTGAAATAAAACTTACCACTCAAGAACCTGCTGACGCACTACTATCGCATAATCTCCCCAAAATACCCAAACAAAACCAACGGCGGCGCTGGTGTCGGTGTTTTCACTAATAACCCACTATCTTACGAGGTCTTTGAACAACTGGATATCAGCCTTTACTTTTCAGAACAAAACCCCTTTCAAAAGCTACCTTTTATTAGAAAAAGCATTAAATTTGTACTAAAATTTAAAACAAATGGATTTAATAATCGAATTAAAAATAAAAAATCCAAAGGATTGGGATATTATTCAACCGCTTCTTCAACGCTTGAAAATTTC
>JAYTUQ010000378.1:0-1151 GCA_043744455.1 Saprospiraceae bacterium
CGCATACTTGCGCTTGCATTTATCCTGATTGCATTTGTTACAAACACTGCATTCATTCAGCAGGGACCGTGGACTGCACCGCCTGTTGCAAATCAAAAAGCAAATACTGTTCCCGCAGATGTTACAAACAATCTTGCAGGAAAAAATTTGTATGTGAAAGAATGTTTGTCATGTCACGGCAAATACGGCAAAGGTGACGGACCCGCAGCAGTGGCATTGGGAAAACCTGTCGGTGATTTATCTTCTGCAAAATCTCAATCGCAAACTGATGGTGCTTACTTCTGGAAAATTCAAACAGGCAAACCACCAATGCCTGCATTTCAAAAAAAATTTTCTGAAACACAAGTATGGCAATTGGTCAATTATATCAGAGCTTTAAAAGCAACTTCTAAATAAAAATAAAATGAAAAATATAATTCTTGTAATAAGCACAATGCTTGCATTCTTCGCAACTCATGCTCAGGAATATAATCAGCAACCGCTGGACAGTATTTCAGTAGATGCGGAAATAAAAAAATCTTCGCACACAGGTTTTCTTTTAACTGGATACGGCAATGCATCTTTTATCAGCGATAAAACATCCAACTCGTTTGGTGATTTGGGATTCAGTCCGATTTTTTTATGGCGACCATCTGAGAATTTCTTTTTTGAAAGTGAATTGGAAATGGAATACGAAGCCGGTGCGCTGAAACTGAATTTGGAATATACAAATATTAATTGTGTGTTGAACAAGTATATAACATTTCGTTTCGGAAAATTTCTTTCTCCGTTCGGCACATTTCAAAATTTTTATCATCCGTCATGGATAAATAAATTACCAGTTGCTCCTCTTGGTTTCGGGCATGATGGAATTGGTCCTGGCTCTGAAATCGGTGCGGCTCTATCCGGTGGATTTCCACTTGGCTCTTCCAAAATAAATTACAACATCTATGTTTCAAACGGACCCACATTAAATCTCGGTGATGAAGAACCTGGTGAAGAAGGAAACCTGATGTATGAAAATTTTACTGACAACAATAAGAACAAGGCAGTTGGCGGAAGGTTGGGACTGTTGCCTTTTTTAAATTCTTCTTTTGAATTAGGGGCATCGTTTCAAAATGCAAAAGTTGGTGATGCAGGAACAGAATATAATAATGTGAAAGCGGTGCAAT
>JAYTUQ010000379.1:0-4415 GCA_043744455.1 Saprospiraceae bacterium
GGCAACGAGAACAACGCCAAGATAGAGATTTGCCTTTCACCAATAGCGACCCTTCATGATTCTATTAGACAGCAATATTCTTATTTATTCGGCTCAAGCCGACTATGCTTACTTACGCCCATTAGTGGATAATCTAATAAATCCAGTACACGTGTTGTATCAGATTTCAGTTGGTGTTTAGTGCATAGATTTTACTTTTGATGCCCCCTCAGTATAAGATAAAAAAATCCAGTCTTGCAGAGGTTTTTTCCATTTTTAACTTAACTTTGAGTAAAAATATACTTTTATTAAAACATGTCAAATGTCTGATACCATTTTATATCAATCTATCCTACAGAAATTGGGTCAACTGAATCCTAAGAACTTATCACAAGTTGATGCCCTCTTGTCTGTTTTAATCAGGCATAATACAGCACCAAAAACAAAAAAGAATCATCAAATTGATGACCAATCACCGATATATTGGTTAGAAAAATTGGCAGAAATCGGCGGCATCAGCAGCATCGAAGACCCTGTTGAGTGGCAACGCAGCATACGAGAAGATAGAAAACTTCCTTTCCGATAAAAATAACAAACATTATGCTTTTAGACAGTAACATTATTATCATTGCTTCTAAACTTGTGGAAGTCAAACTGATAAGTTATTTGAGAAAAAACGAAAAAGACCTACACACTTCTATTATTTCACAAATTGAGGTTTTAGGTTATCACCAATTGAAGCAAGTTGAGAAAACTTTTCTTGAAAACTTCTTTAATGCCATCTCAATTCTTCCTTTGGACGATGTTGTAGCTGCCAAAGCGATTGAACTCCGTCAACGTAAGCCACTATCATTGCCCGATGCAACTATCGCTGCCACGGCTTTGATTTATGACCAAACCCTTTTTACCGAAAATGTCAAAGATTATGCGGGTATCAAAGGTTTGAAAGTGTTCTCTATCAAGGATATTTTGTAAACATTATGACTTAATTTCAAAAACAACAACGGCTGATGCGTGATGTGCGTATCAGCCGTTGTTGTTTAAGAAAACTTGATTCTTTTACTCTGGCTTGTAATTATCCCAATATTCTCTTGGGGACACAATTTTAGTTTGTTTATACGTTGGAAAAGTAAAGTCCGTTGTATTACCGGTTATGATATAATCCGCATTACACGCGTCTGCAAGTTCTAAAATCATATTGTCGTCATCATCAGAAATCAATTCCAGTGTAATTTCAGGAAAGTATTTTGTTGCTTTCACTTCTATATCTGCAAGTAATCCTTCTGCACGAACGAAGAAGTCATGAAACTTCGCAAATTTGGGGCGGCTTAAAACATCGTAATACTCTGCCATTAATTCATCTGAAATACAAAGTTGAAATTTATCTTCAATGAAAAGTTCACTAATAATGAAGTTTGGATAACTGCGTTGGATAAGACTTGACACAATTATATTTGTATCAATGACGATTTTTTGCATTTTTCCTTACCGCTTTTACTTCATTAGAAATTTCTGCCATCGTCATTTTAGACAATCCATATTTATTGGCAAGTTCTACGCATCGACTAAGGTTTTGACGCATCAATTCCTTGCTAACAAGTTCAATAAAGTCTGTAAAACTTAATTGTTCTTCTTTTAATCCGAATTTATTAAATTCTATATCTGAAATAGAAACATTTAATGTTCTCATATTTAGTCTAATATTTTCAACAAAGTTACAATTATTTTCTAAGTTGTCAATGTGGGTTGATTTTTTCATGCTTTCAATGTCTCATAGCATATTAGGTATAAAAAGTAAAGATGGAGGAGCATAAGCAATATCATTAATGGGTTAAAACCAACAGCCGCGCGCTTTTTCCAAATGACAACGGCTGATGCGTGGTGTGCGTATCAGCCGTTGTTATTTGGAAAACTTGATTCTTTTACTCATGTCAGAGACGTGATTGATAGTGTGTTGCGCCTTTGGAGAGGCAGACAAGCGGGGAAGAACAATTGCCAGCAGTTAATTGAGGTTTTCGGATACCCCTCAGTATTTAAAGTAATTTCAAGACATTTTAAACAATAATAATAGTTTCATCACCTTATACGTAAATCCCCGAATTCCAAGTAAATTTGTTTTAACAAAGTCACTTCTGCTTTCTTTTTATTGGCAATGACCTGTTCAGCATTGCCGTTCACGCCTGGCATTTCGTTGGCACAATCCGGGAAAACAATCTCAGTACCTTCCAACATATCACACTTCACTTGAACGATATGATCAAAGTCGGGCTTATTACTAATCGTATGCACCGCAAAGCGTTCTTTACCACTGCCGACTATTAGATATTTTAAAGCTTTTTCGCGCGGTGCAATGGGATCGAATTTTTTGAACAGCACAACTTTTTCAATTAGAATTTGGACTGATGCGATGAGTGTGCCACCTCGTTCGAAATGCCCACGAAACAAGTCTGCTTTAAAAAGACGTGGGGTTTTTACCATGTCTGGCAAGACAAACTTTTCTGGTCTTATCGTATATGTTGTGTACTCTGGATGATTCTGCTGGTCTTTTTTGAATAATTGGGCGGATTTTTCATCCAATTTCAAACGGAACAGTCCTTGGTAATCATGTGGAGAATTGAACATCGGCAAATGAGATGCATAGAATATATCTTGTCCGAATATCAACATACCATGAGTTGCCACAGGATCAGAGGTACTGCTTGCGACAACCGTAGAGTTATTCACACCTTTGAGATGCTCATGCTGTGCAAAAGCGGTTATTGTAAAAACACCTAAAATATACGTAAGTATGACGCAGCATTTGATTAAATTTTTCATCATTTTTGGTTTTTATATTTTTGCTCACTCTATTACACTTTTCGGTTTCAGCGTGGATGATGAGCGGGTGAAGAACTATTGACAGCGATGTGCCTGCATGAGAATGGCGGCAGCACCTTCCTCAAATTGAGGCGTATGTAAATAATAAGTTTTGTATGGTTCAAAATAAGTTTGCTCTTGACCCTTCGGTTTTTCAATTTCCTCTGCTAATATGCGAATGAGGCGAACCTTATCAAAAAATGCCAATTGGCGTATATCGGGTAGTAATTCTGTTAATGTTGTCATGCTCAATTTTTCTGTAAAGTTAAAACTTTTTTCCTTTCTAAAATTTTAAAAGGTTGCTGTTTCACTTTTTGTCATTTATCACCTGAAAGGCACTTTCACTGTTTAATGACGTGTGAATATTTTCGAACCGAAGGTTACTCACGTCAAAGAAGTGCTTGATAGTATGTAACACCTCTGGAGAGGCTTGCGAGCGGGAGAAGAACTATTGACAGCGGTTAGAAGATTTTACCTTTGATACACCCCTCAGTATAAAAGCACAAATGCGCTCAAACAGACATATCGTTTGAGCGCATTTGTGCTTTTGAAAAGCGTCCGACCTTTTTATCTATTATGCCTGTTACGTCTGAAGACGCGCTTTGCAGTATTTTACATACAATCTTGTTCTTTTCTCAAAAAAGTGTAATTTTGTTAAAATTTAAAAAATATGACAATACAAATTGAAATAGGGTCAATTGAGCAATATCAAAAAATAGTTGGTTTTTTGAATAAAATAAAAATGCCTTTCATTAAAAAAGAACATAAAAATACAGAACCACCCTTTGATATGGAAGCTTATCGTCGTCAAATAAGTGACGTTACGATATGGACAGATGCTGATATTGCTTATTTAGAAGAACCTACTCAAAACTTTAATTGGACTGCTCCCGAATGGTAATTGATACGTCAATTTTTATCGAACACCTCCGTGCAAAAGATAAATCGCTTACAACATTAGCGAATTTGCCAGTGGCTCACACGCCCTATATTTCAGCTATTACAAGCTACGAACTTTATATGGGTGCAACGACACCTACGAAATGGAAAGATGTTGACAATCTCATAAATCCTTTACCATTATTGATTTTTGATAGCGTCGTTGCCGCAGAAGCTGCACGCATTTATCAACAATTGCGTCAACAAGGTTTAATTATTGACCATCGGGACATTTTTATTGCCGCAACTGCCCTCATTCACAATTTACCCATTAAGACTTTAAATATTAGACATTTTAACCGAATACAAGGTTTGCAGATTATCTGATTGAAATCTTCAAAAATTAAGTAAAGAAAAAACACTCCCTTCCCGAAAGAATCGGAATTTCGTTCCTCAACAGTAAAAAAGCACAAATGCGCTCAAACAATTCTCCTGTTTGAGCGCATTTGTGGGTTTGAAAAGTGTCCGACCTTTTTACCTAAATGCCTGTTGGGGTTTAGGTATAGCAGACGGAAATTGAATAGGTTTTTGCTTTTTTTGCAAAAAAAACTAAACGACTATGGACTGAAAGTCCATAGGTTTGACACGCGAATGAAATTCGCAGTTTCGGTTAGAAACCGACTGAAAGAACCCAACTTTAA
>JAYTUQ010000380.1:0-4408 GCA_043744455.1 Saprospiraceae bacterium
TGTCGAAGTCCAAAGCTATCTATTTTACCCTTTTTTTTTGCTTTTTTTTACCCAAATCCTAACAACACACGCCCTCTGTTCTTAACGGACTATTGATAAATTTCTTTTGTAATTATTGAAATTTTAATATTTTAAAAAATGATTTTTTATTCAACAAAAGCACAGATTTATTCGGCATATAGTTTTTTAAAAAACTTGAATCTTTTACTCACGTTAGAGAAGTTCGGAATAGTATACTACTTTTTTGAAAAGGCTTACAAGCGAGCGCATTTTTTTAAGAAGAAGAAAATAAGCTCGCGGGCTTATAATTTAAATTTTATCGGCAAAGTATAAGCTACACGTATTGCTTGTCCATTTTGAGTACCCGCGTTCCATTGTGGCATAGACTTTATTAATCTTACAGCTTCTTCGTCGCAACCAAAACCGATTCCTCTTTTTACTTCAACATTTGTAATACATCCGTTCTTTTCTATTACAAATCCTAAGTAAGCTGTTCCCTCCACATGTTTACTTCGTGCTGATTCAGGATATTTTATATTTGTACTTATCCAATCAAATAGAGCTGTTTGTCCACCAATAAATTCTGGTTGCTTTTCAACAATGGTAAAAATTTGCTCTTTTGAAGTGTAACCAGTACAATCAGTCAGAGAAAATTGACTTTTAGGTTTGTTTATAAATGAATAAATAATATCGTTTTGATAGTTTTCTAGCATTGATAATATAAAAGCCTTCATAAAACTTTTATCCATTAAATCAAGTTGTGCTTCAAACTTCTGATTTAGTTGAAAATCTCCATGAGGAATACAAAACCAATATGTTTTCTTGGTATATTCGCTATAACCTTTGACAATAATAGCGGATAAACTTTTATCGTCTCGTATCAAATTAGCAAAACGGAAGCTATATTTTTCAAATTTGTGGTCATAAAAATCAAATGCGCTAAAATTATCTAAACCGTCAATGCTATATCCCCTTTTTACATCAAGAGCATTTTCTATTGAATTTGGAATTCCTTTAATAATATAAGTGTATTCTATTTCTGTTGTAGGTTTATAAGTTGCATCTGTTTGAGCATATAATGAAATCACTAAAAAAAAGGCAATTAAGATAACTGAAATTTTTTTCATAAATAATAATTTATTAATTGTTGAAATATTGTTATTTTTCCCAAATTTTCTGAATTGCACCAATAACAACTGCAATAAATGTGAGCCATGCAAACGCAATCCACCAACCTTTAAAAAAAGTAGTTTGTTGTATTTGACCAATCACTCCAAAAAATATTGTGAGAATAGCAAATGTGAACGCAATTTTAAATCCTATATTCATATTTTTAATTTATTGTGTGTAATTATTTTTTCAAATATTTTTTATTAATTTAGATTATTTATTTGAGTCTCTTTAGCTTCCTTAAAATCAAATTTGTAAATTCAATGTTTTTAAATTTTTTTATTTACCCCCAAAAATAAACAATATAACAATATAAAAAGATAAATCTATAATAATCTTAGAAATAGTTTGTTAGCACTTTGCATGCAATTTGTTTGATTTAGAAAAATATATCAGTTTAATTTTATACCCCCCCTCAGTAAAAACATCAATTTTTTCCTAAAAGATACCTTTTTGCATTTTGTGCAAGACATCTGTTTTTAAAAGACATTATTTATTCATCGCGCAAATCATTACCGCAAACTTTATATCATTTTTTCATTGCGAAATACACGTATTTGTTTCGAGAAATAATATAAAAAAACAAAAAATGATATTTCACTCACTGCAAATGATTTTTTGGTAACGAGAAATCATTTTGCGTAAGCGAAATATCATTTTTTGTTTCGAGAAATAATTTTAAAAAATGAAAATAACACGGTATGTTTCGAGAAATAATATAAAAAAAACAAATCATTGTATTTTCATAAATTTTATCTTTTTGCATCTTCTAAAAGGGCTAAAATTTGGTGAGATAGCGTTGAAGACAAGGGAATAAAGGATGGGCGTTTGGAAAAACGACATCATAGATTGGAGAAAGGCGTACTTGAAAATATTTTCTTTTGGGTATAAACCTTAAATGCCTTGAATTCCTTATATTCCTTAAATGGTAAAAAAAAACGACATTTTTTACCATTTAAGGAATGTAAGGAATTTAAGGCATTTAAGGTTTAAAAATAAATACATTCGACAAATTGATTTAGGCAAACCATTTTTAATTGAATATATCTGGATTTATTACTCATCTTTATGTTGCAACAAAATTAAACTCAAAACAAGAAAGCTAACCACTCTTTCAGCACTGTTTAAACCATTCCATGTTGCACTTTGCCACATCGCAAACCATTCTCCGCCAATCACTTCAAAGCCAAAAAACCAAATAACGATGCCAATCGTGATGCCTGCCACTGACCAATTTTTAGCCGCTTGGAATGTCGCCGCATCGCTTTTTAAATTTTTAAACAACAACCAACTGCCTTTAAGACAACAAAATGTCATCAATGCTTCCAAGGTAATAATCAAAATATAGCCTGTATGAAAAAGAATCGGGTTGTCAATATGGCGATATTGGATAGCACTATTCGGGAAGACGGTATCCATTTTTAGAACATGTTCCACAAAATGGTAATTGGTGTAATAGTCTGTGGTATTGCCGATGACAATCAACAAAGCCATCATGCCAATAGCAAAGACTGAAACTGTTTTAGCAATACGAAATAGAAAAGCGGTTGAATACATGTGTTTGATACACTTTGATTGTTTGTTGGAAAATAAAAATGCCGTAAACGCAACTATATACTTTATGGCACATGTATCCATTGCCTTCATCTTTAGATGGAGAAAAAAAATAAACACAAACAATTTTGGCTTTAATTATAGCCCTCCATCTGAAGATGGAGGCAATGGATACAAGATGTACCATAAAATCTGGAGGCAATGGATACAAGATGTACCATAAAATCTGGAGGCAATGGATACATGTGCCATAAAGTAGATAGTTCCGTTTTATGATTTGATTACAACTGCATATCTACCTTTTTCGTCGGTTCTAACATTTCATTGCGCAAAGCAATTTGTCGCGCCACATTTTGAGCAACGTTTATGAAAGCTTGTTTTGTAATCGGTTCATCACCTATCACGGCAGGTTTTCCCGCATCGCCGCCTTCACGAATGCTCATCACCAACGGAATTTGTCCTAAAAGCAAACTGTTACTTTGTTTGGCGAGTTTTTTACCGCCGCCTTCGCCAAATATCTTGTATTGACGGTCGGGCATATCATCGGGCGTAAACCAAGCCATATTTTCAACAATCCCGAGAATCGGGACATTAACTTGTGGCAACAAAAACATATTAATCGCTTTCACGGCATCAATAACCGCCACATCTTGCGGCGTCGTGACAACCACAACGCCCGTAACGGGAACGGTTTGCACCAAAGTCAATTGCACATCACCTGTGCCCGGCGGCAAATCCACAACGAGATAATCGAGTTCACCCCACAATGTGTCGTTGAAAAATTGTTTAATCACACCCGCCAAACGAGGACCCCTCAGTACAACTGCTTGTTCAGGCTCGATGATATTGCCAATGCTGATGACTTGCATACCGTAGGCTTCAAGCGGTATCATTTTCGGCACGCCATACACTTCTTGCAATTTCGGTCTTTGTCCTTGCAAACCCAACATCGTTGGAATACTCGGTCCATACACATCCGCATCCATAATGCCGACACGCGCGCCCAAAGCCTTTAAACCCAAAGCCAAATTGACTGCCACGGTTGATTTTCCGACACCACCTTTGCCAGAAGCAACGGCGATAATATTTTTAAGATGTGGCAACGGACGTTCAGGTGTTTGAGCCGCGCCGCCTTCTGCTGGGCGCGCCAAAGTGTGCACATTGGTTTGCGCTTGTGGATATTCTTTTTGAATGGCTGCGATGCACGCAAATATCAATTCCGTTTTATTG
This sequence comes from Saprospiraceae bacterium, assembly GCA_043744455.1. Lineage (GTDB taxonomy): Bacteria > Bacteroidota > Bacteroidia > Chitinophagales > Saprospiraceae > JAAFJT01. The sequence continues at coordinate 3,955 of JAYTUQ010000380.1, forward strand.
CCCATATTCAAAGTCGGCAACACAAGCGTAAAATTTACATTATCGCCTTCAATTTTCAACCCCTCAATCATTCTGCGCTGAATGATGTCTTGTCCCGTTGCGGGGTCTTTGACGGTGCGCAAGGCATCTACGACTTTATTATTGTCTATCATTTACTCTAATTTTATTTTGTTCTTCTAACACGAATTGCGCTGATTGCACGAATTACATTTTTTCTAACACGAATTACACGAATTACACGAATTAGATATTTTTTCTAACACATAGCCACAGAGGATACATAGCTATTTGATTTTCAAGTATTTATAAAGCTACTTTCTGTAAATGATTAAGCGATATACGTATCGGATATTTTAAAAATATCCGATACGTCGTTTCAATTTACAGAAACAAAAGCTATGTTCGCTATGTGGCTATGTGTTAGATGTAAATAATCAAGCGATATACGTATCGG
>JAYTUQ010000381.1:0-1130 GCA_043744455.1 Saprospiraceae bacterium
TCTCCCCGAAATATTTTGCATTTTGTCAAACGAATTGGAAAGCAAAATCGAAACTTGCTTTATTTCGTCACCATAAGTTGACTGACTATTTGCAGGTATTGCAAAAAAAAGAAAAATGACTAAAAGAAAAGATAATCTGATTTTATTTGTCATAATAATAAGTTGTTAAAGGGTTGTGTAATTGCATCATTACTAACATTGTTATTTAAGGGAATTATAAATCAAGATTTAAAACGGCTTGAAATTCAATTTCCAAATTCTAAAATCATAAATGAATTAGGCATCACTTTTGGTCTTGGTCTTGGGTTTTCCTCTGTTTTGGGTGGCGTTTCGCCAAATTGAGCTGACACCGTAAAAATATGATGCGTTTTGCTATCAATCGTAATCGTTCTGGCTCCAACCGCTGATTGAATAGTTTGTATTACACTAAATTTTGAAGGTGAATCTTCATGGACTGCCGTAATCGTACCTTCACCATTTGATGAAAAAGCGGTTTTTGAATCTGCATCAAAAACAACTCCATCACAACCTTCTCCAATAGGAATTTCGGCGATGAGACTTCCATTTTTTGAATCTAAAACAATCATTTTTTTATTTTTACAAACCGAAAACAACCTATTATTTTTCAAATCTATGGCTAAACCCGTTGGTTCTTTACCCAGTCCGACTTTCCAATGATTTTTAACTTCCAATGTTTTTGCATCAAAACTTACGATTTCAGAGAGGTCTTCGAGGTTTACAAAAATTGTCCCATTTTGGTCAGAAACTCCCGCTTCTGCTGCCGAACCGCCCAATTTTACTGTTTGAATTGCCTTATTTTCTTTCACATCAATAGCAGTTACACTACCACCTTTGTGGTTAAAAACAAAAAGTCTGTCTGAATATTTATCATACATCAAGGCATCAGGGTTTTCATCAGTCGGAATTTCAGTGATTTTATTAAAGGTTTTAGTATCGAAAACTATGACCGAATTGGTGCGTCCACAAGTGATGAAACCTTTACCCAAAGATGGTAAAGCGATGATTCCATGCACGCCTTTTGTATCAGGTATTGTAGCGATTTTTTCATGCGTATCGGCATTTAAAACCTCCACTTGGTTGCTATGTGAAAGGTATAAACGACGGTCATC
>JAYTUQ010000382.1:0-17215 GCA_043744455.1 Saprospiraceae bacterium
ATTTAAAAGGGCTAAAGCAACTCAATCTAAATATAAAATAAATTCATCATGAATTAGAAATATTCGTTTTATTCCTAATTTAACAAAGTCAAGATAAAACACTTTTTGTGTTTTAAGATATATCTAAAGTTGCAAATGGTCGCCAATTTTATGTTGCTGTTTTTGTAAGATTTTAATTTTATCTTTGTCCACATAAAATTGATAAAAATGAAAATTAGAAAGTTGCATATCAAAAACTATAAAGTCTTTAATGACCTTGAATTGGATTTCACAGATGCGAATGGTAATACTTTGGATACCATTGTTTTAGCGGGTGTGAACGGTTGTGGTAAGACGACTGTTTTAGAGATTATTCGGCAGATGTATGATGGAATGCTTCCACATTACTTCAAAAAACCTGACAATGGTTCCATTGAAATAGAGGTAGAAATAACACCCAGTGAGAGAGAACTATTTCAAAAAGTATTCTTTTTTATTTTAGAAAAGTCGAGTGAAAATGAAGCAGGAGAGGATTTTAACTTTTTAAAAAAATCATTTCCTAATGGTAATATCATAAAATTTTTATTTGATTTTAGAAACGAAACACTTAGAACAGCTAGCCTGTACTTTATTTTTTCAATAAAGAAAATAGATAATGATGACATGTCAAAAAAATTATATTATTTCCCTATTCAAAATAATATGATTAGTAATAATGGTGATGATAGAAGTATTGAAATTATTTTATTGAGTTCTTCAAAAAATAAAATGAAAGAACTTGCACTAAAAGGAATTAGAGATGAAATTTTTAAAAATGAAAATACGCCACCAAGAGAAAGCAAAGCAAAAGCCATAAAACAAATCACAAAAGCCCTAAACGGACTGAATCTAACAACCAAATTGGTTGATTTAGAATCGGAAGAACTCATTTTTGAAAGTGCCAATGGTCAAAAAATCAAGTTTGAAGACTTATCAAGCGGTGAACAAAGTTTGTATTTCAGAGCTATTTATTTAAGCAAATTAAATCCCACAGATTCAATCATAATGATTGATGAACCTGAAGATTCTTTGCATCCAACCTGGCAGCAAAAAGTCTTAAAATTGTATCAAAATATAGGTGAAAACAATCAAGTTATAGTTGCCACACATTCACCACATATTATTGGTTCGGTAAATGCAAACGAGGTATTTTTATTAGAAATTGATGAAAAAGAGGTAGAAGCGGTGCATCCAAAATACACAAAAGGGCATTCGATTAAGTATATTTTGAAAGAAATGGGAGCAGACCCTAATGATTTGGTCGTTATTGAGAAAGTAGATGCTTATTTGGAACTCATGCGTAAAGGATTGGCAGAAACCAAAGAAGGGTTGGCAGCAAAAGCCGAAATTGACGCTCTCGACCTTGACCCAAACAGCGAAGAAATGCGCCGATTGAGTTTAAGTATTAAACGTTTTAAAGCCGTAGGCGTATGAGATATTTTGAACGACAACCACTCGACGCAGCGATACAAGCGCAACTTAATAAAAAACAAGCGCAACTTGATGTAGAACAACCCTTACTTTCTGAAAGGAAAACGCCTAGTTTCAGTCCTTCAAAAAAGCAACGAAGTGAGGTTACAGAAAAGCTAATGGCATCTCAAAAAGCCTTGTGTTGCTATTGCGAATGTAGAATTTCAAGCAAAAAAAAAGAACACCATGTTGAGCATTTCAAGGAACGACATGATGTGCCAACAGCCGTTTATGTCTACGAAAATATGCTTTTGTCTTGCGGAAGTAGTGAAAATCCGAAGCCTGATGATGAATCCGAAACAGAGGCACAATACAGGAAAAGCAATATTTCATGCGGGCAGGGCAAAGAGAGAGGGCGGCATGGAAAAGTTGAAATAAATCCTGCGCTTTTGTTGAATCCAACAGACAAAGGTGTTTCTGAGTTGTTTTCATACAGAGATGGCATTGTTGAACCAAGTAAAGAATGTACAGTTGAACAAATCGAACAAGTTGAATATACCAAAACCCGTTTAAATCTTAATTCGATTAATCTGAAAGACAATAGAAAAGAGCAAATTAATCAGACTATTTTATTGCTCGATGTTTTGCCAGAAGAGTTGCAGAAAAACTATATTCGGGCTTTGCTCGATGAAAATCAAGCTGAATTAGAGCCTTACTTTTCCACAATAAAAGACAATTTTGGCTTTCTGCTTTTGTCATAGCTTCAAAAGTAACCCCCTCAGTATAAAGGCTAAAAAAAACATCCAGCCACAACTGCGCATAATTATTTTTTGTACGCCATTCATATAAAAATGTGACGACATTTTTCCTATAACAAAATAAAAAACCATACTTCATAACTTTATTTGGGTAAAGCTATTTTTTTTTGAAAAAATTTGTTAACAAAGCAATAAGGAAAGCGGATTTATAGTTTTTAACGCATAATTTAAGCAATCATATTCTATCATCCATTAAACAAAATAAATAGCGAATGGAAAAAATCTCTACAAAAAACAACCTTGTCCGCCTTATTTACAATGACATGTCGATGAGAGAAGAAAGTGCTCTCCGAAATGAAATCAGTGGAAATGATGTATTGACTTATGAGTTTGACATGTTGCGCGACGCAAAAAATGCCTTGCCAAAAGTCCTTTTTAATCCGTCAGATTCTGTGCTTGACCGCATCATGGCTTATAGTTACACAACAGCGCATCAACCACATTTCTAAAAACGTTTCCGCCTCCGCAATCAGGCACGTAAAACACAACAAAAGCCTTTGACTTTAAGAAAGTTGAAGGCTTTTGTTGTATTCGCCAGTCCCTAAAAATTCCTCATGCCATAAGTGTCATTTCCTTACTTTTGCACCTCAAAATCAGTTTGACTATGATTGTAAAAGCATTTAGACGCTTTTTTATGTCTTTTAGTGGCATTCCACGTATTATCTGGCTCTTATCTTTCGTCAGTCTCATCAACCGAAGTGGGGCGATGGTCGTTTGTTTTTTGACCCTTTACCTAACCCAACATTTACATTTTGGTATACGCGAGGCTGGTTATGTCACTGGTTTTTATGGTCTCGGTTCTATCCTTGGGCAGTACATTGGTGGTCGTTTGACGGATAGCATTGGCTATTATCGCGTACAATTATTGACCCTTATGTTCAATGGTTTGATTTTATTCATAGCTGTTTATATAGAGTCTTTTGCGTTTATATGTGCCATTATGTTCCTACTCAGCATGGCTTCAGAAGCCTTTCGTCCTGCTAATCAAGTTGCCATACGAACACACAGCGACGAAGCGACGCGCACCCGTGCCTTCTCTTTGGTGCGGGTTTCCGTTAATTTAGCTATTGGCATGGCTTTGTCGGTGGGTGGTTTGTTGGTTTCTATCGGTTGGCATTGGTTGTTTTGGGTAGATGGGTTTACGTGTTTTGGCGCGTCTATTATGTTGTATTTTTTCCTAAAAGAGACACGGCAACCGACTAAAAAAGAACTTGAAAAAAAGGCAATTGAGGTACATAGTACCCCCTCAGTAAATGAGCCCCAAAATGCCCAATTGTCTCAAAAATCGGCATATAAAGACCTGAAATTTCTTGTTTTTGTAATTTTAACACTCGTAGGGGCAACCGTTTTTATGCAAATAATATGGACAGTACCGTTGTTTTTCAAGGAGGTTTATGGTTGGTCAGAAGCTAAAATCGGCTTTATATCGGCTATCAATGCCATCACAGTCACTTTTGTAGAGATGCCTTTGATATATCAAATTGAAAAAAAACGTCCAATGATGTGGTTTATTCGGTTGGGTATTGGGTTTTATGCCATAGCTTATTTGGCGTTAATAATGCCTAATGGTTGGGCTATGAGCATTGCCATTTTTTATATGATAGCCATTTCCTTTGGCGAAATTTTGGTTATGCCTTTCAGCACGACATGGGCAACGATACGGTCAGGCGATGCGCGTCAAGGCGAATACATGGCACTTTATGGCATGGCTTACTCTTTAACCAATATTACGTCGCCGCTGCTTGGCACGCAGATTATTGCGGCTTATGGCTATACAACTTTATGGGTTTTGATGCTATTAATGGCTTTTGTTGCATTCATTGGTTTCTATTTTTTGAGCCATGTGATAAAGTGAATATTTTACTTTTGGTAAGTCATATTCAGTAAATAGCCGTGTGTATTGAGACTTGCCAGCCATTCATTTTCTCCAAAGCAGTCCATCTAACCTTATCTTAGTATCTGTCTCAATACGCCATATTTACGCCGATATACTTAAAATACTGAGGGGTCATTTATCTATAACATGTTGATTTACAGCATCTTACAAGGGATTAAGTCCTATTTAACATACTACTGGACATGGAACACAGATGATACAGATTGGACTGATTTTCACTGATTTTCTAATCTTTTTTATAAAAATCAGTGAAAATCAGTCCAATCACTCCAATCTGTGTTCCATGTCAAATAGTATGCTTCTTTAATCAAAAATCCGACTTCAAGTGAAACTGTATTTTTGGATGCTGTTCTTGTGCCATTTGTAACGCCCATGCAGACTCTGCCAGAAAAACAGGATTGCCTTGTTTATCTATTGCCATATCACGACGGCGGCGATCATAAAACTCTTCATAAGCTTTTTTATCATCACATGATACCCACAACGCTTTGTGTAGATTGATGGGTTCATAATCGCAACTTGCACCATATTCCCCTTTCATGCGGTATTGAATGACTTCAAATTGGAGTGCGCCCACTGTACCGACAATTTTCCGTTGGTTGATGTCGCGGGTAAATAGCTGTGCCACGCCTTCGTCCATCAGTTGTTCCAAACCCTTCTGAAATTGCTTGGTTTTTAACGGGTCTGTATTGTTAACATAGCGAAATTGCTCTGGCGAGAAACTTGGAATGCCTTTAAAATGCAAAACCTCCCCCTCAGTAAGTGTGTCGCCAATTTTGAAATTACCACTATCATACAAGCCCACAATATCGCCTGGAAACGCCTCGTCAACGATTTCTTTTTTGGCTGCCATAAATGATGTGGGGTTTGAAAACTGCATCATTTTGTTGTTGCGGACGTGCAAATATTTTGTGCCTCGTTCAAAAGTACCGCTGCAAATGCGCACAAAAGCGATGCGGTCGCGGTGCTTAGGGTCCATATTGGCGTGAATTTTAAAGACAAAACCTGTAAACTTTTGCTCATCAGGTTCAATTGTTCTTTCCTCCGTAAAACGCGGCAATGGCGACGGTGCAATTTCACAGAAGCAGTCCAACAATTCTTTTACACCAAAATTATTAACGGCAGAACCGAAAAAGACGGGTTGAATTTTGCCATCGCGATAGGCTTGGGCATCGAAAGGGTCGTAAATAGATTCAATCATGTCCACCTCTTCCCGCAGTTTTGCGGCAGCACGAGGGTTGATGATGTCGTCTAATTCAGGGTCGTTGAGGTCGTCAAATATAATGACTTCATCGTCCTGTTTGCCATGTGGGCGAAAGAGATTGAGCGTTTTTTCATATAAATTATATACACCTTGAAAATTACTGCCCATACCGATGGGCCAACTTAAAGGACGCACACGCAGACCTAATTTCTGTTCTATTTCGTCTAACAAATCAAACGCATCTTGTCCTTCACGGTCGAGTTTATTGACAAAAACAATAATGGGCGTATTGCGCATCCGCGAAACAGCGACGAGTTTTTCGGTTTGAGATTCGACGCCTTTTGCCACATCTACGACGACGATAACAGAGTCCACAGCCGTCAAAGTGCGGTAGGTATCTTCTGCAAAATCCTTGTGACCAGGTGTATCTAAGATATTGATTTTCAAATCTTTATAATCAAAAGCCATGACAGACGTGGCAACCGATATACCCCGTTGTTTTTCGATTTCCATAAAATCAGAAGTCGCATGTTTTTTAATTTTATTGGATTTGACAGCGCCTGCTATTTGAATCGCACCGCCAAAAAGCAATAATTTTTCGGTCAAAGTTGTCTTACCCGCATCGGGATGACTGATGATGCCGAAGGTGCGGCGGCGTTTTATTTCTTCTATGAATGACATTAATACATTATTTTTTTGCGGCGCAAAATTAGCGATTTTGATTGGCAAAAAATATAAAAGTTGAAAGAAGGATAAAAGAAGGCTTTTCTTAAAAACATACCCCTCAGTATTTTCAAGCCTTTTTTTTGCAAAAACAATTCGTTTAATTGATGAAATTCGTGTCCACAAACGCCTTACCTTTACCCCATGAATTGGAAATTAGCTCTCGACGGCTTCCGTGCCTATTTAATGCTTGAACGCTCGCTTTCGCGTAACTCGCTCGACGCATACATGCGTGATGTGACGAAGTTGCAACAGTTTTTAGACCTAAAAGGATTTACGTATAAACCGACCGAAGTGCCGCCCAAAGTCATCAGCGACCTAATGACTTACTTAATGGATATGGGTTTGGAAGCGAGTTCGCAATCGCGCACCTTGTCGGGTATCAAGACGTTTTACAAATATTTGTTGCTCGAAGATGTGATTGATGTCGCCCCAACCGACCTCATCGAAGCGCCCAAACAAGCGCGGCGCATACCTGATGTATTGACGGTTGAGGAAATTGACCGCATTTTTGAAACGATTGACTTGTCGCAACCCAACGGACACCGCAATAGAGCCATTTTTGAAGTGTTGTATGCCTGTGGTTTGCGGGTCTCTGAATTGGTCAATTTGAAGCGTTCTAACCTGTATTTTCATGAAGGTTATATCACCGTTGTTGGCAAAGGCGATAAAGAACGGCTCGTGCCGATTGGTTCAGATGCTATGAAACACGTGCAATATTATCTCGACCACGAGCGCAAAAATTTGAAAAAAGTGCTGCAAGGTAATGAAGATTTTGTCTTCATCAACACCCGTGGCAAACCCCTCAGTAGAATTTGGATTTTCTTGATTATCAAGGACTTATGTCAAAAAGCAGGCATTGAAAAGAACGTCAGCCCACATACGTTTAGACATTCATTTGCGACGCATCTCATTGAAGGTGGTGCCGATCTGAAAGTCGTTCAAGACCTGATGGGGCATGAAAGTATCACAACAACGGAAGTTTATACCCACCTCGATACGGAGTATTTGCGGGAGACGATTATTATGTTTCATCCGAGGAATAAGCGGAAAGTTATTTCTGATACCCCCCCTCAGTAATTAGTCATTATTAATGACAATAATTATCAATGTCCAATGACCAACTTAAACATTTTCCAATTCATCATCAAAATACACAATGGTTAAAATACCAGATAAACCAAGCAAAATGCATATCCAAAACTGCGGATAACCCATTTTGACGGCATCAACAAGACTGTCTCCATGCCCTAATCCTGGCATAATAAATACTGTTATGTTGCCCAAAACGAACATTAGAACAGCGGCAAGTATGAACAAAACGACTTGTTGTTTGCGGACTTTCATAATCAGTTTATTGGTAATCTGGTAGTAGCCAAAAGCAAAAGCCGCAACAGCAAACAACCCCAATAGGCGTATTGTGATGCTTTCTCCCAAGGATAAAAGTGCTATAAAGGGTGAGAATAATTTTCTTAACACGATTTCACCAAAGTAAAATAAAGAAAAATTTAGGCACACCAAAGACAACCATGTCAATATCACTTTACCATTAATCAATCTATATTTGACAATAAAAGGTACTATATAAGCCGTTGCTGCACAAGTACAAATTGCGAATGGTGAGAACAAATCGCGTTTCAACCATTCTAATCCGACCCAACCTATTCGGGCAATTATTTCATACAGCCAAATCGCCTCCGCCAAAATTGCCAATAAGAGAATTCCAATAATTGCTTGCTTTATTTCTTCTTTTGTCATACCCCTCAGTAATTTTTTTTTGGATGTAAATATATGGGACGAAATTAAAATCCATAGCCGTTGTCCTTATATTTGCTCATTCATTATAAAAAAAACAAATAGCCAACTTATGAAAGCCGATAATAAACCGCCTAAGGACTCGCCATTTATGACGTTCATCAAAAACTTCGACCGCATCTTGCGTTTGGTGGGGCGTTTGTTCATATTATTGCTGATTATTTGGATTTTATGGGCATTTCGTAAGGCATACAACAACGAATCGTACGTTTTTGAGCCTTTCAGCGTCCCCCCTCAGTTGGTTGAAAAGGGCTATTCAGGAGAAGTTATTATAGATAAGATTATGGCAGAAATGCAGAGTATCCTCTCAAAGAATTATTTTGACGAGCAAAGTCCTGAAGCGTATCGCAAAATCGTTGCACAACCAACACTAAAATTCAGCTCAGGCAGTCGGGCGGGTTATTTTGATTTGGAATCGCTTTTTAAATTGGGCAAAGTGATTTTAGGCAAAAAAGACAATACCATAAAAGGACATATCACACGCGATAGTAACCGCCTATACTTGAATATAAACCTATCTGACGATGCGCTCACCTCTTTAAATAGCAATAAAAACGACCTTGATAGCCTTGTCAACGAAGCCGCTATTTTCCTTATCCGTCAAACCAACCCTCAGTATTTAGTGTATTATTTTTTGAATAAACAAGACTATGCGACAGCTGAAACGCTTTTGCAAGAGATTGATTTTCAATTGAATAATAGAAAAAACAGTCCTATTTACAACTATGACCGCATACAGTGGTATATGAGTTGGACAACATTGAAATTGGCACAACAAGACTTTGATGGTGCATTGGCAAAAGCAGAAGAATTGCGTCGCAACTATCCCAGAGATTTAGCTGCGGATGTCCAAACGGTTAATATTCTAATGGCGCAAGTGTTGCGTTTAGAAAATGACAAAGCAGACCCCTCAGTATATCGCCCTGTTGCGCAGCATGCAACAACGTTGGCACAACAAATTGAAAAGAATAATAAGAACAGCTTGTTTTTGGATAAGCAGAAAGCTATGGGACTTTTGTATGCGAATTGGGCATATTTACTACAAAAAATAGACCTAAATGAGCCCAATATTTTGCCAAAATATCAAAAAGCTATTGCTCTTTTGCCCAATGTCTCTTTTGCCTACAACAATTTATCGTATTATTATATGGACAAAAAAAACTATGTCGCCGCAATAGATGCACTGAATAAAGCCCTTTTTGCAGAGCCTAAAGATGGTAATTCGTTGGATACTTATGCCGAAATTATGGCAATAATCGGCGATACAACGCGATTTTATACCTATTTAGAAAAAGCATTGCAAAATCCCAATCCGACGGAAGGTATTACAGCTGAACGTTATGCTGTGGACAAGCGGTGGGAGGCGTTTCGGGAGCAACCTCGATTTCAAAACTTGTTAAAAAAACATACAAAACAATGAAAAGCCTCAAGAATCAAATCATAAAACCTGCCTCTTTTTTGCATCCACATCTTTTAGAAGCAGGTGTAGATGAAGCTGGAAGAGGTTGTTTGGCAGGACCCGTTTTTGCTGCTGCCGTCATTTTACCCAAAGATTTTAATAATGATATGTTGACGGATTCTAAAATGATGTCTGAAAAAAATCGCTATCTTTTACGCGATATAATTCAAAAAGAAGCACTAGACTACGGTATTGCTTATGCAACAGAAGCTGAAATTGATGAACATAATATTGCCAATGCCTCTTATATCGCGATGAATCGCGCCATCAAAATGCTTAAAAAAGTGCCAGAAATGCTGCTAATTGACGGTAAATACTACAAACCTTATGATTTAGAGACACCCTATAATTGCATTATAAAAGGCGACCTAAAATTTGCCGCCATCGCTGCCGCATCTGTTTTAGCAAAAACATGTAGAGATGATTGGATGAAAAATTTGACCCCTCAGTATCCAGCGTATTTTTGGGACATCAACAAGGGCTATCCCACAAAACAACATCGGGTAGCAATAGCCGCTTTTGGCTTAACCCCATATCATCGCAAAACATTTCGTTGGGATAAAGATTTGCCCTTAGAAATCAAGTAAAAGGGGTTAAATCAGTTCACATCAGACATAAAAAAAGCAGTGAATGACCTATATGCCATCCACTGCTTTATCCCTATAAACAAGTCTGAAAATATTTTCTCAAAAGTAAATTCTTATTTCAATTCGAAGGAATTCGTACCTGCCAAATAGCCTTTGTTATAGACTTCAAGAGTGTACTTACCTTTTGATAGATTGGTGTTGCCTTTGGCATCCCAAATAGCGCACACGTCTTCGCCTTCGTTTTTAAATTCAATTTGTTTCGTTGTTGTGTATTGAACCTCTTTACCATCTTTGAGTTTCAAAACACCGCCACCGCTTGATTGTGTTGCAATAGCAACACCTGTAGGGTCAATGATGCGAAGATAGAACGTTTCGCTACCTGGATCAACGACTTGATTGTCAACTGCTTTGAAGCAGAATTTCAAGCGGTCAATGTTCTTAGCGTGTGTACGTTCTTTTTCTTTGCCACTTTCACGTACTTTGAAGCCTTGGATAGAAAGTTGAGCCACTTTTACGACAGAACCCATTTCTGCTTTTTTAGCAAGAATCGCTTTTTCAGCTTGAATCTTTGCGTTTTCAGTTTCAACAGCTGTTTTTTGCGTAATCACTTGCTCTTTCTCAGCTTGCTCTTTGGTTAAATTGTCTTGCAAGTTCGTTTTTTCCGTCGTTAAGACGTTTACTTGCTCGCCCAACATTTTTTTGTCTTGCTCCAATTCTGCAATTTTAGCGACATAACCATCAGCTTCTGCTTTGAAACGTGCCAGTTCTGATCTAACCCCATTGTAATCTTTCTTACTAATCATACCAGAGATTTGATTCTTACGTCTGGTCAATTCTTCTTTTTGGCTGTCAATGAGGGAATTCAACTCAGTGTTTTTGCCCTTCATTTCCTCTAACTGAGCGACAGCATCTTTATATTGCTGCTCAAGTTGCACATTGAGATCTTCTTCTTTTTTAAGTTCTGTCGTCAATGTAGTAGATTCAGCTTTTTTGTTACTTAACATAACCCAAGTGGCAATGTTAGTGCCGAATAAAGCGATAATACCCGCAATTGCCCAAGGCAATAATCTTTTTGCTCTTGTATCAGAGCCTTCATTTTGATAAGCCATAACCGTTTGTTTTTAAAATGTTTTTCGAATAAATGTTTTTTCTTTTGTATTTATTAAATTCGCAAAAGAATCAATTTGCGACAGCGTAGGTCTCAAATGCAAATGAATCTATGTACGTTTTTAAAAAATTGTAAAGTTATAAACCGATATCCAATGTTGATTTAATTATGTAATAACGATAAAATAAAATTAGATGCAAGATGTTCAATGATGAGAATGAAAGCGTAGGTTTGTCCCCTCGTGCATGTCTGTTTAGTTCTGTTAGTAATTTGCTTATACAAACGTGACCCACAGCACTTTATTATTTCAATTTAACGTTTTTTTAAAAAAATAATAATAATAATTTTTACATTTAATTGATTATCAATATTTTAACTATTTTTTTAAAATTATAAAATAAGATAATTTTTTTAAAATTTAACACTATATCCTTATGCTTGATATTATTGACATTACGAACATTCTTTTTTTCGATATCGAAACTGCGCCAGCCACCCCTCAGTATAGCGACCTTGACGAGACTTGGCAAGAGCTGTGGCGTCTCAAATCGGCTCAAATACTTAAAAAACCTAAGGATGATATAACAGAGGAAGATGCCATCCAAGTCTATGATAAGGCGGGTATTTATTCAGAGTTTGGTCAAATCATCTGTATCTCAGTCGGTATTTTTGTTCGGAGCAAAGACACAGGAGAATTAACCGTACGTTTGAAGTCTTTTGCGTCAACGGACGAAGTGGCATTACTCCAAGAATTTTCGGATTTAATGGTTAAACATTATAATAATGCAGATCGTCAATTCATATGCGGTCATAATATAAAGGAGTTTGATGTACCATATATATGTCGCCGACTTTTGATACACCAAATGCCTTTCCCAAAAATGTTTGATATCACAGGCAAAAAGCCTTGGGAGACCAAACACTTGCTCGATACGATGGAACTTTGGAAGTTCGGTGACGGCAAAAATTATACATCCTTAAAATTGCTTGCCGCTACGTTCGGTTTCCCTTCGCCTAAAGATGACATTGACGGGTCGCAAGTCGGGCGTATTTTTCATGAAGAAGGTGATGTTGAACGTATTTCCTTATATTGTGAAAAAGACGTCGTGGCAGTAATGCAATTGATGTTGCGCTACAAACGTATGCCTTTACGCTTAACCATTGATGGAAAAGTTATTTCTGAAAGTTAATTTTTAATCAAAAAATATTTTTATAAACAAATGAGAATCAAAGTTCTATCTCTTGCTTTTTTATTATTTTCAATTATTGAAATATCAGCTCAAGGTTTTGCTTGGGGTGTCAAAGGTGGATTGACAATTGCCAACCAACGCTTCAATAGCGGCGGCACATATGACAATGGCTTGCTTTTCAAGTATCATGGCGATTTATTCATCGAAAACGCCCCTGAAGACTTGACCTCTGTTCTTTATGCACAAGTTGGCTACCACACGCGCGGTCATGCACGTCGTTTTCGGCAAGGGGTTGCGATTAATTACTCAAACAACTCATTAACATCTGTTTCTGGATTTACACAACAGTTTGTTTTCAATAACTTAGCACTAATCGTAGGCGTCAAACGGCGCGGTGTACTCAATTCAGAGCGAGCTTATTATGGCGTGGGTTTGCGTGCAGAATACACGTTGAGCACCAACCTACCAGAAACAAATCCCAACCTCCCACTTTACTACGCGCTCTCTTATCCACAAAAAGATTTTGTAAGAAAATTCAACTATGGTTTGACTTTAAGCGGCGGCTATGAGTTCCCTTTCTCCGATTTAATTGGCGGTTTCGTGGAGTTAAATGTCCATCCTGATATATCAAGGCAATATTTTCAACCCGCAATTAATGCGACTTTTAGAGATTTTTTTTCGGGTGAAACCATCACTGGCATACCAGAACAAAGCATACGCAATTTGACTTTTGAACTCACCCTTGGTTTTCGATTCCTGCGGAAAGTGATTTACGTAGATTAATTTTTTATTCAAAAAGTTTAAAAATGAATCTAAAAGGCGATATTTTTCGATATTTATAGGGTCAACACATAGACTTTTATATCTTTGTCTCGCTTTTTTACCCCCCTCAGTATAAGAGGCTTTTTTTTAAAAAACGAAATTTCTTCTAATAAAAATTCATCATTAGACATGACTGGTTCAAAAATTACGATTAGAAATGGCAAATTAAAAGTGCCAAACGACCCCATTATTCCATTTATTGAAGGCGACGGTACAGGTCCCGATATTTGGCGTTCATCTGTCCGCGTCATTGACGCAGCTGTTGAAAAAGCATACAAAGGCAAAAAGAAAATTGTATGGGAAGAAGTCTTTGCTGGCGAAAAAGCCTTTAACAAAACAGGTAACTGGTTGCCCGACGAAACTCTAGACATCATCCGCGATCGCCTCATTGCTATTAAAGGACCTTTGACAACACCTGTTGGTGGTGGCATTCGTTCACTCAATGTGGCTTTGCGCCAAATCCTTGATTTATATGTATGCTTGCGTCCTGTGCGTTGGTTCAAAGGCGTACCTTCTCCTGTTAAACAACCTGAATTAGTAGATATGGTTATTTTCCGTGAAAATACTGAAGACATCTACGCAGGTATTGAATATGCAGCAGGCAGTGAAGATGCCGCTAAAGTCATGAAGTTTATTCAAAAAAACTTTCCTAAAGCATTTGATAAAATTCGTTTCGGTACAACAGCAAAAGTTAAAGAATACAACAAGGCAGCCCGTTTAAAAGACGCTTCTAACGATGTCATGGTCGGTTTAGGCATCAAGCCTGTCTCAAAACCAGGTACAGAACGCCTTGTGCGTTCTGCCATAGAATATTGCATAACGCATGGTCGTAAGTCGTTGACCATCGTGCACAAAGGCAATATTATGAAATTTACTGAGGGGGGGTTCCGCGACTGGTCATACGCAGTGGCTGAAAAAGAATTTGGCGATAAAGTCTTCACATGGCAGGAATACGACCGTATCAAAGCAGCAAGCGGTGGCGCAGCAGCCGACACAGCACAAAAAGAAGCATTGGCAGCGGGTAAAGTATTGGTAAAAGATGCAATTGCTGATATTGCTTTACAACAAGTTTTGACCCGTCCGACTGATTTTGATGTTATTGCAACACTTAACTTGAACGGTGACTATTTGTCTGATGCCTTAGCAGCGCAAGTGGGTGGCATTGGCATTGCACCAGGTGCGAACATCAATTACGTTACAGGTCATGCGATTTTTGAAGCAACGCATGGTACAGCCCCTAAATATGCAGGTCTTGATGTTGTCAACCCATCATCTGTCCTTCTTTCAGCCGTCATGATGCTTGAATATATGGGTTGGGACAAAGCAGGTGAATTAATCGTGAAAGGTATCGAAAAATCAATAACGGCTAAACGCGTGACTTACGATTTTGAACGCCTCATGGAAGGTGCCACAAAATTGAAATGTTCTGAATTTGGAGATGAAATCATTAAGAATATGTAAATTTGAATAGATACATAAATAATATTTAATTAAAAATGCCCTGATAGCTCGGGGCATTTTTTGTATAGGGCTAACAATTCCATATCAAGACCATAGGTCACTGGTTCAATTTACGCCATATTTGGGGTGATAGAAAATGTGGTAACGACCTCGTAAGTGATACACCTGCACAGGATAGTGAAAATTATGGTTGCCCAGCAGCAGGTACAAGAAGTGCTTGTCAAGGTAAACCTGTTGAAATGTGGATGAATTATATGGACTATACAGATGATGCTTGTATGTATATGTTTACCACAGGACAAAAAGCACGCGCGCAAGCCACGGTCGCTGCGGGTGGTTCTAGAGCTTCGTATGTTCAATAACGCATTTTTATACATATTAAACAATTATACACAAAATCAAAAGCTTGTTCGAAATCCTTTTCGAACAAGCTTTTTTTGTGTAAAGAATGGATATTCAAGTACTTTGGTATAAGCATTAAAATGTATTCGTTTATCTTTTCAAATCACAAAATACTGAGGGGGGGCATTTTTAACGACTTTCGCCAAAGTAAAAATCCGCGAATCGAAAAAATGAAATAGATGATTGACAAAACAGCCATAATCTCCTTGTCCCGACTGAAATATATAAAAGCATAACTGAAATCAATGATTATCCAATAAAACCAAGACTCCAACACTTTTCGGGCGGTTAATAATGTCGTAATAATACTAAAAACAGCTAAAAAAGCATCTTCAAATCGAAACGCTGCTGATTGCCAATAAAGACCTAAAGGAATAGCAATCGCCGCCCCAGTTATGCCAATTTTGAGGTGCATACTGAGGGGTATCCTTGAAATATTGAGCGGCACACCCTCTGCATTGCGTTCTTGCCAACTGTACCAACCATACAGCGCTGAAAAAGCGTAATAGACTTGTAATGCTGCGTCTGACTTCAAGTCTGCATCCATACAGACAACAAATTGGAAAATGGTACCAAAAAATCCAAAAAACCAACACCCTATATTGCCTCGCCCTGCCAGAACGATGTAAGCCAAATTCAGCCCAAAAGCCAACCACTGTGCCGCATCATCGAGTGCCGAAAAGGGCAGTATTTTCAGAAAAGTCTCCATATCTGTATATGACGCAAATTTTCAGCCAAGGCGTACTTTTCTAAGACTATTTAAAATTTTCGTAACGTTTTATAAAAGAAAAAGGAATTCTACAAATGTTGCAAAAATGCCCTTTTTGATTTGAATTGGTGCAGTTGGCGGTCATCTTTCAAACTATTCTATGTATTTTAACGTTTAATTTGTTGTTCGTTTCGTGAATTTTTCGGAATTTGATGTTTTATTTTGAATGAAATTCATTTTAACCCACTTTAAATAAAGCAGTGCCTATTTCTTCTTGAAAAACACTTTTAGAAAATACATATCACGACCATGATAAAAAAACGCATACTTTTTTGGCTTTGCTTATTGCCATTTTTTGCCATCGGACAAATCAACCAGATGCAGTTCGGCAAAAATCGTGTTCAATTTCATAAACTTTTTGACGATTGGGACCAATATGAAAGTGAAAACTTCATTACTTATTGGTACGGTCAAGGTCGTTTCGTCGGGCAAGCAGCAGCGCAATTGGCAGAAATGGACTTCGAGGAAATTCAAAAAACGCTGGAATATCGCCTCAACGAAAAGATGGAAATCATCGTTTACACAGACCTTACGGATCTGCACCAATCGAATATTGGTTCAGAGGAAACCTTTGTGACAAAAAGTGGACAGGTTAAAGTGGTAGGTGAAAAGATGTTTGTTCATTTTGACGGTGACCATACGCATTTGCGCAAACAGGTGCGTGAAGGCATCGCGGGCGTGTTTCTGAATGCCATGCTTTTTGGCTCAAACTTGCAAGAAGTGGTGCAAAATGCTATTTCTCTCAATTTGCCGGAATGGTTTAAAGTTGGCTTATTGGCATATATCGGAGAGGAGTGGAGTACCGATTCAGATGACCGTATGCG
Organism: Saprospiraceae bacterium; assembly: GCA_043744455.1. Classification (GTDB taxonomy): domain Bacteria; phylum Bacteroidota; class Bacteroidia; order Chitinophagales; family Saprospiraceae; genus JAAFJT01. The sequence goes on from JAYTUQ010000382.1 coordinate 16,508, forward strand.
CGATATTTTTCAAACAAAAAGGTATAAAAACTTCAATAAATTTGCTCTTTCTGAACCGCATTTGGCAGGGCAAGCCTTTTGGTATTACATCGCACAGCAATTTGGAAAAGCCAATGTGAGCAATTTGCTCTATTTGACCCGCATCAATCGTTCCCTCGACGACGCTGTGATGTATGTTTTGGGAACGCCGTTCGATGCCACAAGTTTGGCTTGTATGGAATTTTATCGCAAAAGATATGAACGTGAATTGACTGATGCGACCAAACTGTCCACTTCTAAGCAAGTTAAAATAAAAAACAAGCGTAAACTGCCTATGCCGCAGATGAAAATCAGCCCTGATGGACAGCGTCTTGCGTATATTCAAAATGAGATAGGACGTTGGAAAGTGTATATTCAAGAGGTGTCGACTGGAAAAAGGGCGTTGATACTGAGGGGTGGTACACGCAATCCTTTTCAAGCGACGGACTATCAATACCCATTTTTAGCTTGGAATCCTGACAATCAACGGCTTTTTGTCATCTATGAAAAGCGAGATAAGGTTTATACTTTTGAAAAAAACGTCAAAAATAAAAAAGCAAAAACCAAAACAGAGAAGTTTAACCCCGATGTCCAACGTGTCTTTTCTGTTGACTTTTTGAATGGAAAAGATATGGTTTTGACCGCAAGTGTTCGCGGTTACTCTGATGTTTTTATTTACAATACGGCAAC
>JAYTUQ010000383.1:0-17168 GCA_043744455.1 Saprospiraceae bacterium
ATTTAAAAGGGCTAAAGCAACTCAATCTAAATATAAAATAAATTCATCATGAATTAGAAATATTCGTTTTATTCCTAATTTAACAAAGTCAAGTTAATACAAAAATTATGTTTTCTAAGATATGTGAATACGCTATTTGAGCCATTATTTACATTTACAACAAATCAAATTCTGGTGAATATAAGGTTGGAATAAAGGAAATTGCGAGTGAAATCCAGTCGCCTGAGCATTTTACGGCTAAAATATTGCAACTTTTGAGTCGTCAAGAGATTGTTTCATCTGCGAAAAGTCCGAATGGCGGATTCTACATGAGCAAACCGTCAAGGTCAAATAAATCTTTTAGAAATCGTTAAAGCGGTTGATGGTCTTCACGTTTTTGTCGGTTGTGTCTTAGGTTTGAGTCAGTGTGACGCAACGAAACCCTGCCCGATTCATGCCGCTTATCAACCCATAAGGAATAATATGAAACAGATGCTGTCAAATAATACAGTAGTAAGCCTTGCATCGAAATTTGAAAATGGGTCTGTTTTCCTTTCCAAATAAACCCGCCTCTCTCCTTAAAATACTGGCAAAAATCATTTATTTACATGATATTAATCATCAAAATCGCTTAAAATTAAGCCGTGCTTTGCTATATCAAAATAAAAGATAAAAAACTCTTTTATTCTTTTTATTGATGATACTGAGGGGTATTTTATGCACGAATATCAAAATTATTAAAAAACTAAAATCACCTATTATGAAAAGGTTATCCTTAATTATTTTGGTTTTTAGTCTGCTCGCTTTTGGCATTTCTTGCGGAAACGATGGTGCGAAAGAACGGCAAAAAGAACAGCCGGTTGATCTCGCCAAAGTGAATCAACAGCCGGAAGTGCATGGCACTGAAATCAAAGAAGTCAAATTGACTAATCCGCTTGACAAAACAATGATTGCGTCGGGAAAGGGTATTTACGACTTAAAATGTGGGGCTTGTCATAGGCTCACAACTGAAAAACTCGTCGGTCCAGGTTGGAAAGACGTCACCAAACGTCGTCAACCTTTATGGATTATGAATATGATTACAAACGTTGACATGATGCTCGAAAAAGACCCCGAAGCGCAAAAAATGCTTGAACAATGCCTTGTTCGGATGCCGAATCAAAATGTTTCGGAAAAAGAAGCCCGAGACATTGTTGAGTTTATGCGCAGCAACGACGGAGAAAAGTAAACAGTGCCCCCCTCAGTATTTTTATTAAAATCCTTTCCATTCTCTAAAAAAATAGTGAATTCAATGAAAAATCACATTGTAAAGTGCTTAGCTGTTTTTATGTTCTTCTCTATCTGTTTCAGCACGCAAAGCTGTAAACCCAAAGATGCTGGCTCGGCTGTTTCAAGCGATGCCGCACAAAAAGTCTATGTTGCACCAGGTAAGAAAGACGAGTTTTACAACTTCGTCTCTGGAGGTTTCAATGGTCAAATGGCTGTTTATGGTATTCCATCTGGTCGTTTGTTGCGCATTATCCCTGTTTTTTCCGTTTTTCCTGAAAACGGCTATGGGTACAGCGAAGAGACGAAACCGATGTTGAACACATCACATGGTTTTGTGCCATGGGACGACCTTCACCACATCGCTTTGTCGCAAACAAACGGCGAACACGATGGGCGTTGGGCTTTTGGCAATGGTAACAATACGCCACGGATTGCGAAGGTGGATATGAAGACTTTCCGCACGACGGAAATCATTGAGTTACCCAATTCCGGCGGCAATCACTCCTCCCCTTTTATTACTGAAAATACCGAATATGTTGTTGCCGGTACTCGTTTTTCTGTTCCTGTAGGTGAAACAGACGTGCCGATTAGCTCTTTTAAAAAGAACTTTAAAGGCTATCTTAGTTTCGTAAGTGTCAGTAAAGAAGGGCAAATGGACATTGCTTTCCAAATCAAAACGCCTGGTATCAGTTTCGATTTATCTCATGCGGGCAAAGGCAAATCGCATGACTGGTTTTTCTTCTCTTGCTACAATACGGAACAAGCCCATACGCTTTTAGAGGTCAATGCTTCGCAAAAAGACAAGGACTTTATCATGGCGGTCAATTGGAAAAAAGCTGAAGAATACCTCAAACAAGGCAAGGGGCAAAAAATGAAAACCCGCTATGCACACAATGTCTATGATGAAAAAACACATTCAGCAACTTCTACCATTAAAGAAGAAGTGATGCTTTTAGACCCAAAAGACTGCCCTGATATGCTGTATTTTATGCCTTGTCCGAAGTCGCCACATGGATGTGACACTGACCCAACGGGCGAATATATCGTCGGAAGTGGTAAGTTGGCGGCGGTCATTCCTGTTTTTTCTTTTACGAAAATGCTAAAAGCGATTGCCGATAAGGCTTATGATGGCGATTTTGACGGTATTCCTGTTTTGAAATACGATGCTGTTTTGCATGGCGAAGTTCAAAAGCCTGGTTTAGGTCCTTTGCACACCGAATTTGACGGTAATGGCAACGCTTATACATCCTTTTTTGTCTCTTCAGAAGTCGTTAAATGGGAGTTGTCTTCTTTGAAAGTCCTTGATCGTGTGCCGACTTATTACTCTGTGGGTCACTTGAGTATTCCTGGCGGGTCATCTGTCAAGCCACATGGCAAATACATGATTGCCTATAATAAAATCACAAAAGACCGCTATTTGCCTACGGGTCCCGAATTGGCGCAATCAGCTCAATTGTATGATATTTCAGGTGATAAAATGAAACTTTTGCTCGATTTTCCTACGGTTGGTGAACCGCATTATGCCGAAGCGATTCCAGCAAATTTGGTCGCACCGAACAGTGTAAAGATTTATAAGATTGAAGAAAATCAACATCCTTATGTCTCCAAAGGTGAAGCCAAAACGAAAGTGGAACGCAAAGGCAATCAGGTACACGTATATATGACGTGCATTCGCTCACATTTTACACCCGACAATATCGAAGGCGTGAAACTTGGCGACGAGGTTTATTTTCACCTCACAAATCTTGAACAGGATTGGGACGTGCCACATGGTTTTGCTATTCGCGGTTCTTCTAATGCTGAAATCCTCGTGATGCCGGGCGAAACGCAGACCCTAAAATGGAAACCCGATGCGGTGGGTGTGATACCTATTTATTGTACGGACTTCTGTTCCGCTTTACATCAAGAGATGCAAGGTTATGTTCGCGTATCTTCTGCCGGTAGCAATGTCGCATTGCGTTGGGGAACGGGAGATAAAGCACCAAAAGATGCGTCAATTGGTTTGAAATAATTCTTATATTGTGTATGGTTGTATTGTTATGAAAACAGTACAACCATACAACCATACAACAATTCAATACATGAAAAACATTACGAAAACGTCTCGTATCGTCATAGGCTTAGCTTCACTGGCGATGTTAGGCTCTTACTTTTTTCCATTGTGGCGCATTGATTTGTGGGCACCACAATACCCCGAAGGATTATCCATGCACATTTGGCACAACAAAATAGCAGGTGATGTGGATATTATCAATGGCTTGAACCACTATATCGGTATGCGGCACATCAAGCAAGAAACGTTTCCAGAGTTTGACATTTTACCGTATTTGATAGCATTTTTTGTCGCTTTTGGTTTGATTGTCGCGCTGGTTGGCAGACGCCGTGGGCTCATTGCTTTTTTAGCATCAATGGTTGTCGTGGGCATTGCTGCATTGTATGATTTCTACCGTTGGGGCTACGATTATGGTCACAACCTCGACCCTCAGGCAGCGATTAAAGTGCCTGGTATGTTCTATCAACCACCTGTGATTGGGTATAAAGCATTGCTTAATTTTGGCGCGTTTTCCGTTCCCGATATAGGCGGATGGATATTCATCAGTGGCGGTGTTCTCATCGCTTTGGTGCTGTTTTATGAGTATTATTTGGATAAAAAACATGTAAAAAAAGGTTTAATCGCTTCAATAGCCGTGTTTTTACCTTTGTTTTTTATGAATTGTACATCTGAAACTGAACCCATAAACTACGGTAAAGAGTCGTGTCATTTCTGCAAAATGACCATTATTGACAATAAGTTCGGCACGGAACTCATCACTACAAAAGGTAAAGTTTTTAAATTTGATGATCTGCATTGCATGGTCGGCTACATGAAACGCGATAACGTGAAAGAGACTGATATGGCACACATTGTTGTCAGTGACTTCAATAGAGGCGATTCATTTTTACCTGTTCAAAATGCGTATTTTTTAAAAAGTGAAACCTTTAAAAGCCCTATGCGGGGCGATATTGCCGCTTTCAAAAACGAAGCAGAAGCCGCAAATTCCAAACCTATAGATGCACAAGCGAAGACATGGGCAGAAGTTTTTAGTAGCTTTTGACCCCCTCAGTATTTTGGCTATTTTCCAATAAATAACGGAAAAAATTATCCATTATCACCTATCAACTACGAAATGCCTTTTACATGAAAAGCTTTATCATTCTCTTTTTAGGATTTTTACCCTTCATGGTCTTTGCCCGAAAGATTGAAGTGACCAATGGACATTCGATAAAGGAAGCTCTGTCTTTAGCACAACCCTATGATACTATTTTAGTCAAAAATGGGTATTATGCTGAAAATCAATTGATTGTAAACATACCCCTCAGTATAATTGGTGAAAATTTCCCTATTATTGATGCCCAATATCAAAATGAAATTTTTACCGTTAAAGCGAATAATGTTACGATACGAGGTTTTCATTTGATGAATATTGGCAAAACGTCCATGATTGATTGGGCTGCCGTCAAGGTGCTGGAAGCCCAAAATGTCCACGTCATTGGCAATCATATCGAAGAAGGTTATTTCGCTATTTATTTTTCGGCTTCTCATCATTGTGTTGCCGATGGTAATCTTATTGAAGGCAAACCTGCGGAAGAACAAAACACAGGTAACGGCATTCACGCATGGAAATGCGACAGTTTACTCATCAAAAATAACTGCATCAAAGGGCAACGAGACGGCATTTATTTTGAGTTTGTGACCAATTCTTTGATTGAAAACAATCTCTCAACAAATAATATTCGCTATGGATTACACTTTATGTTTTCGCACAACGATACTTATACGGACAATACTATCCGCGACAACGGGGCGGGTGTAGCGGTCATGTACACGCGCCACGTCACCATGTTGCGCAATCATTTTGACCACAATTGGGGCAGTGCGTCTTACGGTTTGCTCTTAAAAGACATATCCGATAGTCATATTGAAAACAATACTTTTGACAACAATACAGTCGGTATTTTTATGGAAGGAACAAGTAGAACGACTGTTCTACACAACCAATTCCATGAAAACGGTTGGGCAGTACGCGTGCAAGCAAGCTGCGATGACAATCCTTTTACAGAAAATAATTTTACGGCGAACACCTTTGATATTGCCACAAACGGCATGACAACGCTCAATCAGTTTGATAAAAACTATTGGGACAAATACGAAGGATATGATTTAAACCACGACGGTATCGGCGACATTCCGTACCACCCTGTGAGCCTTTTTGCTGCCATAATTGAACAAATGCCGCATGGTTTGATGCTTTTACACAGTTTTATGGTCAATCTCATGGAACGTGCCGAAAAGATTTTTCCGAGCTTGACGCCTGAAGATTTGGTGGATTCGCAGCCAATGATGAGACCGATTGTTCAAAAAGAGACCCCTCAGTATTTAGTAACTAAAAAAGACTTCCAATGATAGATGTTCAAAATATAAGCAAACAATTTGGCAAATTAAAAGCCCTAGATGCTGTAACCGCTACTTTTAAACAAGGGCAAGCCGTTTCGCTTATCGGACCCAATGGTTCAGGCAAAACGACCTTGATAAAATGCTTGTTGGGCATGGTCATTCCCGATTCGGGTACTTTGCGTTTCAAGGGTCAAGATGTAACGCAATCGTGCGATTATCGCCGAGACATCGGTTACATGCCCCAAATCGGACGCTATCCCGACAATATGCGCATCAGCCAAATTTTTGATATGATGATTGACTTGCGTAAAAATCGACATGTGCCGCTTGATGAAGAACTATTGAACGCATTTGACCTTAAAAAACAATTCGACAAGCCCATGCGGACTTTGTCAGGCGGCACAATCCAAAAAGTAAGTGCCTGCCTAGCTTTTCTTTTTGACCCCTCAGTATTGGTACTCGATGAACCGACAGCGGGGTTAGACCCTGTGGCTTCTGAAATATTGAAAGCCAAGGTGTTAAAAGAGAAAAAGCGCGGTAAATTGATACTGATGAGCTCGCATATCCTCAGTGATTTAGAGGAAATGACGACCGATGTGATGTATTTACAAGAAGGCAAAATGCAATTTTTCAAACCTGTAGAAGCACTCAAAGCCGCGACAAATGAAACCCGTTTGGCGCGCGCCATCGCCGTAGTGATGACAGAAGGTGTTCGTTTTCAAATGAATGGATATATTAAAAATGCACATAGAGAAGTTTTTAAAATCGAAATATAATGAAAATCATCCGTTACGTCCTTTACGACATACTCCGCAGCCGCATGATTATCGGCTACACTGCTTTTTTATTGCTCATTTCTGCTGCCCTATTTGCCACAGAAACCAACGCATCAAAAAGCGTTTTGAACCTATTAAACATCGTTCTCATCATCGTTCCGTTGGTGAGTGTCATTTTTACGACGATACATTATTACAACTCCTATCAATTCATCGAACTCATGTTGGCGCAACCGATTGAGCGCATTCGGCTATTGTTATGCGAGTTTGCAGGCGTTATACTATCGCTTTCCGCCGCATTTTTAGTGGGCATCGGCATACCTGTTTTGATATTTTCAGCTGATGGGGCGGGCATTTCGCTGTTGCTATCGGGCGTTTTATTGACTTTTATCTTTTCAAGTATTGCCTTTTTAGTGGCTGCCATTACGCAAGACAAGGCAAAAGGTATCGGTGTTGCCCTCCTATTGTGGTTCTATTTTTCCCTAATTTATGATTTCCTCATATTGTTTCTAATGTTCACATTCAGCGATTATCCGCTTGAAAAAGCGATGTTGGGTTTTACGGCTCTGAATCCAATTGATTTAGGACGGGTCTTCGTCATGCTCCAAATGGACGTTTCCGCCATGATGGGTTATACGGGCGCAATTTATAAGCAGTTTTTTGGTTCGGCATTGGGCATGAGCTTCGCTTTTGGCGTCATGGTTCTGTGGGCTGTTGTTCCTTTGTATTTTGCCATAAGAGTGTTTAAAAAGAAAGATTTTTGACAGTTCAATCACCGAAGAATTGTCGCTAAAATCTCAATAAAACATATATTTTTATCCATAGTTCTTTTTTTAAGAATATTACACGTACCGAAAAAAGGGAAAATACAACCGTTTTCTTCTTAAATACGACCGTTCACTTGCATCTCTGTTTGTAGTGCTGTTATCTTTGTCATGTCAAAAGGGGGAAACATGGTTCTTTAAAGATAATTTTCAAGACACATTTTTACGATTTTAGACATTGTAAACATTATTTAATCAAACTTTTAATTCTTAACATCTATGAAAAATTTACAGACACTTGCCAACGAATTGGCAGCAGGCAAAATGACTCTTCTCGTTGCAAACGACATGCTTAACATCAAAGGCGGCGGCCATTGCAGTGGTGGTTCTAAAAAATCTAAAAAATCAAAAAAATCAAAAAAATCGCGCAAATCAAAGAAATCACGTAAAGGTGGTGGTTACGGTTGCGGTTGGTAATCTTTGATTTTTAAAATAAGAACCTTTGCCCTTTTTGACAAGGGTTCTTATTTTTAAAGTGTTTAAAACAAAGGAGTTTTGACCGAATTTTTGTTACTAAAACTTCTAAAATATATAAGGAATCTCCCCCCTCAGTATCCATAGCCGCTTAGGCGTATTATTATAGGATAAGACTCAAGTAAACATCATTTTTCAAATTTTCAATTCTTAACTTCTATGAAAAACTTACAATCACTTGCCAACGAATTGGTAGCAGGCAAAATGACTCTTCTCGTTGCAAACGACATGCTTAACATCAAAGGCGGCGGCGGTTGCAGCGGTGGCTCTAAAAAATCAAAAAAGTCAAAAAAATCACGGAAATCACGGAAATCAAGAAAATCCAATAAAAGCGGTGGCTACGGCTGTGGTTGTAGCTGTGGTCATTTGCTGACATAATCCCTGAAATTTTTAAAACAAAAACCCTTGCTTATATTAAGTAAGGGTTTTTTTTGTTTTGCCCTAACATGGCTTTCTATGGTTTTTGTCCGTATTAGACAATCTATTGAAAGAACGAATATAAAACGTGTACAATTTGTTGAAAAGTCAATGCGTTAAATACCGTAAAAAAGTAAAATGCAACCGTTTGCCAATTTTTTAATACCGTTTTCTTTGAAAATGGATTTTTGTACCCCTATATTTGTATTGTTCAAAAGATTAAGTTTTGTTTTGTTAGACAGTTTTCTAATGTCACATTTTTTAATTTTTTTTGACGTAAACCTATTTTTCAATTCTTTAACTAAAATCAAATTTCTATGAAGAACTTACAAACACTTGCCAACGAATTGGCAGCAGACAAAATGACACTTCTCGTCACTGACGAGATGCTTAACATCAAAGGAGGCGGTGGCTCAAAGAAGAGGTCTAAAAAGAAGTCTAAAAAGAAATCTAACAAACGTGGCTATAGCTGCTGCTACTGTTGGTAATTCTAAAAATTTGAAAACAAATGAACCCCTTGCTCGTAAAAAAGCAAGGGGTTTGTTTTTAGGTTTAAAAGTATAATAATTTATGAAAAAATATCAATTGTCAAGACAATATCGGTTTACAACAGACGAAGACATCAGCGAAAACAATTCTGCATTGGCAGTTCAACTGAAAAGCAGTGAACGTTACGGATTGCTTGACACCTCATCAGGTGAGTGTATCATCATCAACAGCACTATGCATTTGTTCCTCAAAGAATACGAAACGCCTAAAACCCTTGACGAAATGGCACATTATTTTGCTGAAACCTTTGATGGCACACTTGACGAAGTCCGACCGATAGTCAAACAGTTTTTTACAGAAATGAAAGAACGGGGTGTTATTACTGACCCTCAAAAAGTTGAAGTTTTTGAAGTGATAAATCCTTATGCGCCTGGCGCGATGATTGATTACTATCTCATCGAAAAAAATTTAACGGTCAATTTGCCTTTGGAAGTTTATAAAGCAACAGATACACGCAACAATCAGCTTGTTATCCTTAAATTATTGCGTATTCCTACACATTTATCCCAGAAACGAATAACCCAATGGCGAAAAAAATTCCGTAAAGAGTTTAAAATCCAAAAAATACTGAGGGGGCATCCGCACATCTGCAACCTCTTAGATTTACAACTTGACTATGCCGTTTCGGAATGGATTGAAGGCATCAGTTTACGCCGTCATTTGGACGAAGGTGCTGCATTGTCTGCAACCTTACAAAGTGAATTATTACAACAAATCATTGATGCTTATTCCTTTATGCACCAAAAAAATATTATACATGGCGATGTGCATTTCAGCAATATCTTAGTGACAAATAAAAAAGACATAAAGGTTATTGACTTTGATTTGGCGCACCGATTGACCGATAAGCATAAATCACCGTCTGTACGCGGTGGCATGGCTGATTTTATTCCACCTGAAAATATCAATTTCAATGCCTTTGACATCGTGAAGGGAAAAGCCAATTACCGGACAGAGGTTTATCAATTAGGCATCATTGCTTATTGGATAACTTATGGTCAATTGCCTTTCAAAGGTGTTACATGGCAGGAATTAGCAACAAATATTTTGAAAAAAGGCATTGATTTTCCGCCATTAAGCCCCTCAGGTGACGCTATTGCGCCTAAAATGATTGCTTTTTTACAAAAAAGCCTTGAAAAAAAGCCTAAAAATCGTTTTGCTTCGGCAAAAAAAATGAAGAAGGCTTTTAAAAAAATAACTTCGTTTTAAAAATCAAGATTTTTATTTTTTCAATTATCTTTTCCTATCACTTTTTAAAACGGGTTTGAAACTTGATGCTCTCTGTTTTCATTTAAACAAAAGTATAGGCTTACCTTTGTGAAAAATATTCTTTATGTGCGTGTTTGCATAAAAAGATACCCCCTCAGTATTTTATTGATAATCAATGCATTATCAGCATTATTCAATACAAAACTAACCCATTATAAATTTAAAAAAATGACAAAAGCGGTATTTATTGTTTCAGCCGTTAGAACGCCGATTGGCAGTTTTGGCGGAACTTTAGCAGATATTTCTGCTACAAAGTTGGGGTCAATAGCGATACGTGGTGCTCTTGAGAAGGCGGGTATTTCACCCGAAGAAGTCAATGATGTCATCATGGGCAACGTTGTTTCTGCCAATTTAGGACAAGCCCCTGCCCGTCAAGCATCAAAAATGGCGGGTTTACCCGATGGCGTAAATTGTACAACCGTCAATAAAGTTTGTGCTTCAGGCATGAAAGCGACGGCTTATGGTGCACAAAGTATTATGTTGGGCTATGCTGATATCGTCGTGACAGGTGGCATGGAAAACATGTCTGCCATCCCTTTTTATGTCCCAAAAGCCCGTTTTGGCTACAAATATGGCAATGGGGAATTAATAGATGGCTTATCGAAAGATGGTTTGTTGGACGTGTATGACCAAATAGCCATGGGTGTATTTGCAGACAGAACTGCTGCAAAATATGGCTTTTCACGCGAACAACAAGATGCGTTTGCCATTCGTTCGTACAAAAATTCGGCAGCTGCTACTGAGGGGGGACGTTTCAAAAATGAAATCGTTGGTGTAGAAATTTCATCTCGTAAAGGCACTTTTACAATGCTCGAAGATGAAGAATATAAAAGTGTCAATTTTGATAAAATCCCAACTTTGCGCGCTGCTTTTTCAAAAGACGGTACAGTGACGGCAGCTAATGCCTCAACCATCAATGACGGTGCTTCGGCACTCGTTTTGGCAAGCGAAGAAGCTGTTAAACGCTTGAATTTGAAGCCTTTAGCACGTATTGTTTCTTTCGCTGATGGTGAACATGAACCTGAATGGTTTACAACGGCACCCACTGTTGCTGCACCTATTGCCTTGAAACGAGCAGGTTTGAGCCTCAACGACATCAGTTATTTTGAAGTCAATGAAGCCTTTGCTGTTGTGCCGCTGACCTTCGCAAAAGTATTGGGTTTTGACCCTGAATTGATGAATATCAACGGTGGTGCTTGCTCATTGGGTCATCCGCTCGGCTGCTCAGGTGCGCGGATTTTAACGACGTTGAATGGTGTTTTGCATCAACAAAATGGTCGTTATGGCATGGCAGCTATTTGCAATGGTGGCGGTGGCGCTTCGGCGATGATTATTGAGCGGTTGTAAGATATAAGAGAAATGAGGCATTAGTACAAAAGCCATTGCTTTGCGGCAATGGCTTTTGTCATTTATACTGAAAAGCAGTCATTCAGCATTAGGATTTTTAGCTAATTCTTTTTGTATGTTTTCAATAAAAGTACGTGGCACTTCTAAGAAGTTACCGATTTCTTCAAGGGTGAAGCGGTTACTTTTTAGCATATTTATAACGGTAATACGTGCTTGTTTAAGTTCACCCTCACGCATACCTTCCAATTTTCCTTCTCGTTTGCCTTCAAGTTTACCCTCAAGTTTACCCTCAAGTTTACCTTCTAATTTACCTTCAAGTTTACCCTCTTTATATCTAAGGTCTTTAGTTATATCATATATTATTGGCATCTTATCAATTTGTTTTTTAGTTTCTGATTGCAATTTACGGAGTCCTGACAATATTTCCAAATCTGTGGTATATTCAAACAACTCTCTCTCATTTTTCGATTTTTTACGCAATTTCTCTAGGATTTGCTTGATAATTTTAGGTGCATCTGCTTTTTCATAGCGGCATAAAACGGCTAAAACGATTTCATGCGGCTTCTCTGATTGCAAAAATAAATCAACATCTATCTGATTCAGACAAATGATTGTATAACTAAAATTCATGTTTTTATGCCTTATTTCTGTTTTCATTGTTGGCTCACCATTACCTAAGTAGATGACATATTGCAAGACTTCTAAATCGTATTCCCAATAAAAATCACCGTAATAGCCCAACTCGCGTTTGTGCATATTGGTATCGTTTAATGTCTGAAATTCTACATGTACAATGTGGTCTGCCTTATTCGTTTGTTTTACCCTAACAGCAAAGTCGGGTCTTTTCTCTTTTGTTCTTGAAAACGAAGTGGGAAGTTTGACGGTATTAGATAAATCAATGCCTAAAAGTTTGTGTATCAAGGAATGATAGACACGGGCAAAAGTTTTTTTCAAAACCTTATCGAAATCTTGATGCTGATTTGGATTTACTTTTGTTGTTGTGGAAGTTGACATTCGTTTGCTCATAATATTTTAATTATTGAGCAAACATAAGTATATCATTTTGAAATAAAATTGGTTTAAAAAATTTTATTTTTTAGGATATATTTTGTTACAATTTACGCCTTTTCTTCGTCGCTTTGGCTTTTTTCTGATACTGATAGATTTGCCGCATCTCTACTGTCCAAAATCAAAAAATTATCCGCACTCACTACTTTGACATTCCTTGTTTTTTCATACGATTTTCGGGCTGTTCCTGCTGCATGACCGCCTTTCAGTGCAGCATCTCTATTCTCATTAAAACCTTGTGCATCATCGCTACGTAGGGACAATTTGTCCCCACATAGGTTTTCAGTCCTTCATCCCGTTTTCGCATTTTTTTGAAATAATCAGTCGGATTAAGGGAGTCAGTTAAAATCTCTACAATATCTAAAACAGAAAAATACCATTTATCCTCGTGCCAAACACGACGAATTTGTTTCTCTTGAAAAAGAATAATTTTATTGTTATGCTTCATAATGTGGTCGTTTACAACGTTTTAGAGAGCAAATAAACGCATAAAAAACGAATTAACTTTCATTTTTTAACCTTACGCCACTTCTCCACCACACGACGAACCCGCACCTGCCGTACAACCATAACAATGTTGATTCAAAACAATGTGCCGATTCAGCAAAGCGTCAAAATCAAAATCACGAATATGCACCCCCTCAGTATTGACCTTTAAATCGAGCATCTGATTGAAATCACAATCGTACATTAAGCCATCCCAACTCACTGAAATGGTGTTGCGGCACATCAAATTTCCTATGGTCGCGGCATTGAACGCATTGACCAGCGTGTTCATATACGATTCGTAGTTGTGGGATTCAATCAAATAATCCAAAAACCGTGAAATCGGCATATTGGTTATGGCAAAAAGGCTGTTAAACTCGACATTAAAACGCCGTTTGAGCTGTTGTTTGAATTCTTTTTCCAAACCCATTTGCGAACCAGGCAGAAATGCGCCTGTCGGATTATAGACCAAATCGAGCGTCAACCCACTACCTTCTTTGCCATAACCCACGGCGTTCAACTTTTGCAAAGCAGATATTGAGTCTTCAAAAACACCATCGCCGCGCTGTGAATCCGTCCGTGTCTTTGAAAAATAGGGTAATGACGAGATGATATGCACTTGATTTTTGGCAAACCATTGTGGCAAATCGTGGTATTTCGGATTGGCTTCAATAATGGTCAGATTGCATCTGTCCATCACTTTTTTACCCAATTTACGACATTCTTCTATGAACCAACGAAAATGAGCATTCATTTCAGGCGCACCGCCCGTAATATCCACCGTTTTGATGTCGTATTTTTTCAAAATATCCAAGCAAATTTCAAGCGTTTCACGGCTCATATTTTCCACTTTTTTATCGGGACCAGCATCCACATGACAATGCGCACACGTTTGATTGCAAAGTTTGCCAATATTAATTTGGAAAATATCAATACTCGTAGGTTTGAAAGTTTTATAGCCGTTGTCCGCAACTTTTTTAACGAATGATGGAAATTTTTCATCTACAAGCTCTTGACCATTAAGCACTTTTAGTTGAAAAAAGGTATCGGACAATTGATTGCCTGTGACGGACAATGATTTTGTTCTTTGATGTATTGACATGTTTATTAAGTATTTAGTAGTAAGTATTGAGAACAAGGCATGAAATATTAGTAAAATGGGACTTGTCTAACTTCCCATTTTTTTCTTGTTTTTAATATTTTTCTTGTTTTGACCGCTGATTGGACTGATTGGACTGATTGGACTGATATTCTCTGATTTTTTCTTTATACAGTTTTAAAAATCAGAGAAAATCAATCCAATCAGTCCATCAGTGGTCAAAAAAACTATGTATAACACTTCAAATGTTTTTTTCCAATTTTAAAAATTTCTCCAACTTAGGTACATCACTACATTAATTTTTCTTTGGCATGTTTCATCATCTGCGTCGAATAAACAAGCGTAATACCTGCTTTCATCGCCGCCGTCACGTGCACAGCTTCCATCATTTGCTCTTCGTCTGCACCTTGTTTGATACTTTCAGAAGTGTAAGCATCGATGCAGTAAGGACATTGCAAAGCATGAGCCACCGCAAGGGCAATCAGCGATTTTTCACGGGCGGATAATGCGCCTTCAGTCATCGAACTGTTGTAATAATCGAAGAATTTTTTGCCCAATTCAGGCTGCCACTCCCCTATTTTACCGAATTGTTTGAGGTCACGTTCAGGTTCGAAATATTGCTTTTCTTTAGACATTTTATATTTTGTTTTAGTTTTTACAAAAATAGAAGAATTAAAAATGATGGATTTTCCCTGCTGCTCCGTTTCTGCATCCGGCAAAATTTCATTATTGTCCCAAATTCCACTCAACAAAGTTTGGGCATAAGAATGGGGCAATTTATTTTCTAACATTAAAGAATAAGCTGTTTTAAAATCATATTCTAAACGATGAAATTGATAAGAAAACACCCCCTCAGTATTTTCCAAAATAAGATACCAAACAGTCGTTTCACCATCATTTGCTGGCATACCGATAACACCTGCATTGAGCCATGTTTTACCATCATGTGTATCCACGAAAGGCAATCCACAATGTCCTGCCAGTATAACATCGGCTTGTATTTTATCAAAATTATCGGCTTTTATCGCCCAATCTGTTGATTTGAATACAAATTCAGATATATTGCTCATTGAACCATGCAGCACTTTAACTCGTTTTTGAGCATACGTAAAATCAAGTGTTTTAGGCAAAGTCTTCAAAAAAGCGAGGTTTTTTTCTGTCATTTTTGAAGACGCAAACGGAAACCACTGACGTGAAAACATATCGCAACGCCCCCCCTCAGTAAAATTGCAGCCACAGTCATCATTGCCCGATAAAAGGTTCTCCTCGACATTACCTTGAATGGCATGAATGCCCCATTTTTCAATCACATCAAGGCACTCGGACGGTTGTGCGCAATAGCCGACGATGTCGCCCGTACAAATAATATTTCCTGGCGCAATGCCTTGATTTTCAGCAACTTGTTGCAAGGCTTCGAGGGCGTGCAAATTGGAATAAACGCCACCAAAAACCAGCACTTTACCCCCCCTTGATGCTTCCAGCTTCATCACGCGTTCGCGTGACAGTATTTCTACGTTTTTAATGACTTGATTCACGTTTTTTAAACAATATTGGTATTGAAAAAAATAGAAAACAGACAACTGTACCCATAATATTGATGCTCAATAAATCGGCATATTTACCTGTTGTAATCAATAAACTCTTAGGTACAGGATAAAAAACCAACCACAAACCGAACACAATTCCAGACATAACAGAACCGAAATAGGATAGTTTAGGTGCATCCACGTTCCAAAATACAAAAATGGGTGCGAGTCCCATCACCATCGTACCGCTAACAGTTGTGGCAGACAGTATTTCGGGATTGAATAAAATCGGAATT
Source organism: Saprospiraceae bacterium (assembly GCA_043744455.1). Taxonomy (GTDB): domain Bacteria; phylum Bacteroidota; class Bacteroidia; order Chitinophagales; family Saprospiraceae; genus JAAFJT01. The sequence continues at coordinate 15,815 of JAYTUQ010000383.1, forward strand.
GTCCCAAATACAGCAATTGCCACCATCGTCAAACGGGCTTTTGATACGCTGATACCTCGTTCTTTTAGCAAATCAATATGCACCAATTTGACCGTAGAGGTAAAAGTTGAATCAATCGTTGCGGCGGCTGATGACAGCATAATCGTATTCATCAATAACAGTAAAGTTGTCCCCATGAGTTTAGCGACTTGAATCGTTGCAGGTTCGTTTAAGCCTTTTAAACGCGCAAAAACGCCTACAAAACTGAACAAAATGATGGATAAACCGGCAATAACCGTTGCAGCGATATACGATTTTAAGGTCGTTTTGGGCTCTGAAATAAAACCTCTATCCGTCAATATCGGGTCGTGAAACGGGTAACTCATGACTTGAATCAAGGCAACGAAAAAGAGATTTAAGCCTTGACTCATCGTCCATTCACCACTCGTTGCTAACGTTTTTACACCTTCCTTGAGCGCACCTTGCGCCATCCCGCTTTGCGGGGCAGTATTTGGAATGATGATGCCCAAAATCAAGACCATGAGCAAAACGAACATGCCCATTTGTATCAAATCCGTAATGATAGAGGTTCGCATACCGCCTTTTAAAGTGTAGGCTAAGGTCAATAAAGTGAATACAACGATGGCACTCAAATACCCCGTGCTGCCTCTTTCACCGAAATAGGTGCCAACAATCATCGTATTTGACCATATTTCATTGAGCAAACGAAACCCGATGAGTATGGTAAAAAGGACGACTGCACCTTGACCGTATTTGGTTTGCAAAAAGTGGTGAATACTTTTAAACCCGCCTTTTGTCCGCATTTTATAAATAATCACACCCGCCACCAAAAACGAAAAATAGTAACCCGCATACGCCACGCCGCCCACAATGCCGAATTTATAGCCCAAATCTGCCGCATTTGTAATCGATTTGGCAAAAAGCCAACTCACAACTAAGCTGCTTGTGAGCAAAAAGGCGTTGGGCTGTTTGTCGTTGCTGCTGCCTCTGAAAAAATCATTGACCTTTGTAGACCACGGTGACACCCAAAATAACAGAACATTGATGCCTATTAATATAACCCATTGCCATGCGAGTACGCTCATAAATTTACTTTACATTAAAATAACTTGCGTCAAGTTTCAAAACTTGACGCAAATTGTCGTTACCTAATTATTCCACCAAACACGTGAATTCACACTGTTTTTATTCGTTTTATCTGAAATTGCCTTGAAATTGGCGTTGTTTAATGCATCTTCGGAAGTCGGATAAGGCATACGCACAGGTATCAAATTTTGATTCAAACTCGCTGAAACGGTCTTTAATTTTGGAAAACCTGTGCGGCGATATTCAATCCAACCTTCATAACCATCGG
>JAYTUQ010000384.1:0-1122 GCA_043744455.1 Saprospiraceae bacterium
CACAGTTTTTTTATTATTCAAAAGCAGCAGGAACGACAGCTCAACCTTTGATTGTCGGGCTACATTCATGGAGCAATACGGCAGAAACGCAAAAGGGTATCATTTCAAATGAGGTTCATGATAAGAATTGGAACTTCATTTTTCCAAATTTCAGGGGTGTGAACAATCATCCAAAAGCCTGTTGTAGTGAATTTGTTATTTCGGACATTGATGAAGCCATTGATTGGGCTTTGAAAAACATGAATATTGACCGCAAACGCATTTATGTGGTGGGTTTTAGCGGCGGGGGATATGCAACCATGGCGATGTATATGAAATCACGACATAAGATTAGCGCATTTTCTGCTTGGGCGAGTATTTCAGATTTAACGGCTTGGTACACTGAATCAGTCGAAAGAAAGAATAAGTATGCCGCTGAAATCATCCAATGCACCAGCGGCACCAATACCTTTGATGTCCAAATAGCAAAGGAACGCTCGCCTTTATTGTGGACAACGCCGATTAAAAAACGTAAGAAAAGCCATTTGCAAATATATGCGGGTATTCATGATGGATATACGGGCTCGGTACCGATTTCACATTCTATTAATTTTTACAATAAATTATTGACTGACTATAAAGAGAAAGACAAGTTAAAATATGTATCGAAAGAAGATGCTTCTGTTATGCTCAAAACTCAGACATTTCCGACTGAAAAAACACCTACTATGTTAGGTGATAGAGCCATTTTGTATCAAAAGTCATCAAAAAACATACAACTGACGATTTTTGAAGGAACGCATGAAATATTGACCAAAGTGTTTTTGGAACAGCTTGTTCACTTTTAAAATACCCAAATAATGAAGCAACGCCTATCAGATATTCACAATCTCTACGATTTTGAACTATTGGCGCGAATGAATATGTCGCATAACGCTTACGAATACGTCGCAAGTGGCGCAGCCGATGAATTGACGATGCGCTGGAACAGAGAGGCTTTTAATACTCTAAAATTGAACCCCTCAGTACTCACCGATGTGAGCAAGATTGATACAAGCATTTCCTTATTTGGGCATCAAATACCTTATCCCATTTTGATTGCGCCAACAGCGTTTCATAAAGCCATGCACCCAGAAGGGGAAT
>JAYTUQ010000385.1:0-4353 GCA_043744455.1 Saprospiraceae bacterium
AAAAGATTCACCTTTAATATGACTAATTTTGAACACTTTAGAGCAAGATGTTTTGCGTTCAAAAATTAGTTGCCGCTAAAATTGTCACAGAGCCAAAAAGTTTTGCCCTTACGGGGCGATTGGAAAACAACTTTTTCTATGGTTTCTACCAATGTTCAGCACCTAACGGCGCAGTTGATAGGGCAAAAATGCACCGTTAGGTGCTGAATATTGGTAGAAATATCGCTCAAATCGTCTCAAAATCAGGGCGTAGCCCTATAAATTAATCATTTTCCTTTTTATTGTAAGAAAAAAATCAGCGTAAATCAGTCCAATCAGTCCAATCAGCGTTCAAATAAAATCATTCAAAAATGTATGTTCGACTTATCTAACCTATCCAATTCAGCACAAACAACGTCATTGGCGCTCATCGCTTTTGCCTCGCTTATGTCTTTGGGCTTGTCGCTTTTGTTGGTGTTTACCTACGAAAAAACGTCGCGCGAAGTCACACGTCCTGACCACTACATACAGTCATTGATGCTGTTTGCCATCGTTACAACAACGATTATGCAATCCATCGGCGACAGTTTGGCGCGTAGTTTTGGTATTTTTGGGGCGTTAGCCATCATCCGTTTTCGTTCCCGCATCAGCAACCCGCGCGATGTGGCTTTTGTATTTGCGACTATGGCGGTCGGCATCTCTTGCGGTGTGCATAGTTTTGTGAATGGCATGATTGGAACCTTACTTTTTTGCATCGTGGTTTTTATGTTACGATTGACACCTTTTAGTAGAAAACAGAGTTTAATAGGTACTCTGCGCTTCGACGTACCCGAAGGTTCAAACGATACCGCCGCCGTACAAGCGTTGGTCAAACAGTATGCACGTGCATTTTCACTTAAAGGATACCGCATTTTTTTTGACAATGAAAAAAGGCAAGGCATTGAGTATGAATACCTTTTGCGGTTGAAAGACGAAATGCAAGGTGTGGCACTCGCCGAAGCATTAAAAAAATTGCAAGACATTAAAGAGGTGCGCCTCTCTTTTAGCGACACATACGAAAGCCCGATAACTTAATAATGAAAAGATTTAATATTTTATATTGGTTTATTTTTCCTGCCCTCATTTACGGCATTTATAAACTCAGCTTGAATTTCAATCATCAAGCCGAAACGTTTTATGGATTTGCCGAAAACAAGGAAATGCAAATCAATTTGGAGCATCCGCTTATGGTCAATCACATTGCCGTAACGCCCGGTCAAGCGGTCAAAAAAGGCGATTTATTGTTGGAAGTGACGCGTGTTGAATTGAACTTAAAGCTCAGCGATGTCGCCCACAACATCTCGGAATTAGAAGCCAAAACCCATATCAGCCGCGCCGAATTGGCGTCGAATATCAACAGGCTGAAAGCGCAACGCACAGGCAAAGTGGTTGATATTCAAAGCCGTATTCAAGCGGTTGAAGCAGAAGTATCGCTTAATCAATTGCTTGTCAAAGACCTTAAAAGTGTAAAAATAGATGAAAATGCAACGATGCTCAATAATCCCAATCAATTGAAAATCAATGCTTTGAAAGAAGAATTGCGCCTTGTGGTTCAACCATTGGACATTGAAATAGCGCATCTTCAAAGTGAGTTATTGGCTCAAAACCCCATGCAAGTCGAAATCAACCGCTTGAAAACACAACGTGATTTTATCGTCAATGAACAAAAACGTTTAGCCATTTACGCGCCCTCCGATGGCATTGTTGGCACAATACATTGCAAGGAAGGAGAGAATATTTCATCCTTTACAACCTTGATTTCTTTTTATGAAAAATCGCCCAATATGGTCGTCGGTTATGTGCACGAAAGTTTAGTGGTGCAGGTCAGCGTTGGTGATTCATTGGATATATTTTCAAGTTTACATATCGAAGAAAGATGTCGGGGTAAAGTCATAGGTTTAGGGCATCGCATCGTCGAAATACCTGAACGGCTGCGTAAAATACCTGAACTCAAAACCTACGGACGTGAAGTTTTGATACACATTCCTTCCGATAACCATTTTTTACAAAGCGAAACGGTGGTTTTAAATTTATTAAACAATCAAAAAGGCTTTTTCCAAATGTTGACTGCCTTAATGACGAAATCGAAAGAAGGGCAGCAAAATTGACCCCCTCAGTATAATTTAAGTTTAAAGCACAATTATGTCTCTTTTTTGCCAAAAATATCATTTAATCCTACTGTTTGCTGTTGTTTTTGTTAAAACAACAGGGGCACAAAACCCGCTTTCGACGAGCAGAATTTTGGCGACAGCCAAAACACAAACGGCAATTGCCTTGCAAGAGCGTAAAATAGACGTACTGAATAGGCAATCTTATCGTCTGCCGTTTTTAGAAAAAGTTGATTTTCAAACAGAAACAGATCGTTTTGATTGGCAACGGCAGGAGTATCGCGTCCGTACATCGTTTAATGGTTGGGAAGAGATGCGCAGTTTGAAGCAGCAAAAAGAAGCCGATGTGGTCAAGGAACAAGCCGAACGCAATGTCCTTTTCAAAGACGTTTTATACGACCTTTATGCTTTGCTTGTCGCATATCGGTATGAACAGACGGCGTTGAAAATGTATCGTGACATGTTTAATGTCTTTGCAGACAAACGCGATGTTTTGCAAAAAATGGCTCAATTATCAACGAATTTCAATATCGAAGACCTTATAAAAGCGGAAGAGGCTGCCTTTGAATTTCAGCAAAAAATACTGCAATCTGAAGGCGCAATTCGCAATATAAACCAATTTTTGAATCGCATTTTTGGTTCAGCGACGACTTTTCAAATCGATACGACCGATTGGATACCCCTCAGTATCATACGCCGTTTGGTAGCAGAATTGCCTCAAACAGCAGAGAAAAGCCCTCTTTTAACACATCAAGAAGCAAAAATTAATGTTCTGCAATCGGAATATAATCTTGAAAAAGCACAGTCTAAAAGGATTGTTGATTACGCCCAAATCCGAAACAGTGCACGTAACAAAGATGCGCTTATTAGGGAGTGGTCGGTTGGTGTAGGCATTGCGATTCCGTATCGGGGTTCTTCAAAAATAGCGTTAAACAATATTGCTTTCAAGCGTTTAGAAGAAGAAAACGCCTTGAAAAACCTACAAACCAACCTCGATTTGCAGATTTTCAGCCTTCAACAAGACTTAGAACTTATTTTTAAAGAATATGATTTTATTGAAAAACAAGTAAATGAAAGTCAAACTTTATACGCCTTAGACCACTACGCTGCCATTCAAGGAAGCCCGCCCATCGTCTTGTTGCGGATGAAAGAATTGGTGCTGAAACGCCAATCGCAACTCATGTCACTTGAACATGCTGCCTATCAGAAGTATATAAAATGCTTGGATTTGACGGGAAAATTGTCGGAAATGCCTTTGAAAAATTATCTTTCTGTGGGTTTAAATGGTTTTTGAGACCCCCTCAGTATAAAACAAGTTCAGGGAATTTTTTTAAAATTCCCTGAACTTAGAACTGCTATTTTTTCCCATAAATCATTGATATAAAATCGTTTATAAAAATGACTAATGACGATTATTGACCAATGACAATTTATATTACACTTTATCAATCGCTTGTCGCAAGTCCTCAATCAAATCGTCCACATCTTCAACACCAACGGAAAGGCGAATTAAAGAGTCAGTTAAACCCACTTTCAACCGAGCTTCGCGAGGAATCGACGCATGAGTCATAGACGCAGGATGCCCAATTAACGACTCAACGCCACCAAGCGATTCTGCCAACGAAAACAAATGTGTACCCGACAAAACGGTCGTAGCATCTTCAATACTGCCGCCTTTGAGGTCAAAACTAATCATGCCACCAAACATCCGCATTTGCTTCTTGGCAACTTCATGATTCGGATGATTTTTAAAGCCCGGATAATACACTTTATCCACTTTTGAGTGTTTTTCAAGGAAATCGGCAATCTTTTCCGCATTTTCACAAGCCGCTTTGACACGTAAATGCAATGTTTTGATACCCCTCAGTATTAAGAAGCAATCTTGAGGTCCAGGCACTGCACCCGAAGCATTTTGAAGAAACCGGAGTTGCGCGGCAAGTTCTGCATCTTTCGTTATCACACAACCATGCACCACATCAGAGTGACCGCCAATATATTTTGTCGCTGAATGTAACACAATATCTGCACCTAAATCCAAAGGGTTTTGCAAATAAGGCGATGCAAATGTATTGTCAACACAAGTTACAATGCCTTTTTCACGCGCCACAGCACAGATAGCAGCAATATCGACAATACCGAGCATCGGATTTGTCGGCGTTTCAATCCAAATGAGTTTTGTTTTTTCAGAAATATGCGTCGCAAAAGTTTCAGGATTTGACATATCCAC
>JAYTUQ010000386.1:0-17087 GCA_043744455.1 Saprospiraceae bacterium
GTAGTTGTAACTTTCAAAAAAATAACCGCGGTCATCGCCAAAGATGCGCGGTTCAAAAATTTTTAATCCTTCGATTCCAGTTTCGATAAAAGGCATAAATACGTATGAATTATAAAATGGTAAATGATGTATTGTTAAAAAATGCAAAATTCCAACATTTCTCGCATGTCTCGGATGCTTGATGTGTTGGAATTTTAATATTTTTTAAAAATAATTGTTTTTATCTTATTTAACAAGGTATGTACATGACGTTACGCCAATTCTACCCTTGTTGGAAACACCTTCTACCACGACTTGAATTTTTGTTTGGGCATCGCTGTTCCAAAAACTTACGGTTGCTTTGCCCTTTTCGTTCGTTTGGATATAAGGTTGCCAATGTAAAGTGGCTCTGAAATCCTTGAACTCATGCTCGGGTTTCGACTCATCGTAATGCGGTGCATAAAATTCACGTTGTGTTGTATACCCATTTCGTCGCTGAACGACGATGCCCGAAGGCGAAGGGTCATTGGCGTAATCATAGTTGGAATTACCTCTTTTGGTCAAAACAGCTATCACGCCATCACCGCCGTTTACACCAAAAATAGAGGCTTCTGCTCCTTTCAAAATGTCAACAGCTTCTACGTCACAAGGTGGTACGGTTGCAATTGTTTCAATATCAACGGGCATACCATCCAAACGAAATCCAACGGATGAGCCACCTCTAATAACCACACTCACATCAAGACCACTACCATTGATTTGAACACCCGCCACCCGACCACGGATAATATCTAAAATGCTGAAAAAGCCACCGCAGTTTTCCTTAGTCATATCTATCGAAGTGGTCGGTGTGCCATAGATGCGGCGGTCGTCAATGGGTTTTTCTCTTTTAGCTTTTATTTCAACGGTTTGCAACATTTTTTCCTTGTTTAACTGCAATTTTCGTTCAAAATCTAAGGTTTCTTTGGTCGTTTTTAGAAAATCAGCAAAAGCCGTTGCATCAAAAACCAGTGTGTTAAACGGTACTTTTGTCATCAAAACCTTAGGAGTCAAATCTGAATTATCAACCAAAATATCCAAATTACGCCCACCTTTTTCTTTAACAGCTTGAACAAAAATCTTAGTTGTATCTATAAAATTTAGATTATAAAAACCAAAAAGTCCTGCTGTATCGGCTGTAGCCACCATAATTGTAGGGTCTTTTTCACCACCAATCATCAAAGTGACATTGACATTTTTCGATATTTTACCGTTGGGTCGCATCACTTTTCCAGTAACAGATAGTCCTTGTTCAATCTGATATTGAGGCTTGGGCAGTGTTTCAGTCAAAATATCATGCCACAGAAAACGCCGCCAGCCTTGCGTCATCATTAATAAATCGAGGTCACGTACAGCGGCATTATTTGACTTATCAAAATAGTAAGCAGGGTCTTCAACGACACCCCTCAGTATAGCGTCCTTGCCATTCAAATCGGAACTCAAAAGGAGGTATGACATGAGATTTTCTTTGTATTTGTCACTCAAAACCTGCTTGCCATCAGTAGCCGCGAGGGAAAAATTGCCGACTACAGGTTTACCTACTGAATCTGTTGCCTCAACAGTGAGTGTGACTTTTTCGCGTGGGCTGTATTGCGCTTTGTCAGACGTGACTTTTTCCTGAGGTGTTTGTTGTAGGTACTCAGTCAGCATGGTAAGGGTTTTCTCTGGAAGACCGCCTTTTACAAGGGCTGTAAAAGCAGTTAGAATGACAAATAACGCTGCAAACAGCACGTAGGGTTTATGTTTCATTTTAATATTAAGTATCGTTTTGAAATTGGAAAATCAAAGATTTCATAGTGTAAAGATGATTAAAAAAGGGACTTCATTTTGTTAAAAAAGACCCCCCTCAGTAAAAAACAATCATTTTATTTTTTTCTAAAGAAAAATTCAACTTTACCGCACGTTGGACAATAATACATGTCAAAAGTTTGTTTGCTGACAAATAATTCTCCAAAATTTACACATAAAAAAAGCCCGATTTCTTGAGAAACCGAGCTGTATTTTTATTGACAAATGACTACGGGTAAATTACTAAGCCTCTTCCTCTTCCATATGCCACTGTTCAGGCGACCGCCACAAACCCGAGAGCAACAACTGACGCATAAATAAATATTCTTTTGGCAGTTGGTCGTACATGCGTTCAAACAACTCTTGATGTCCGAGCAATTCCTTTTTCCAATCTTCACGGTCTATGGTCATGATTTTGTCGAATTGTTCTTGCGAGAAATCACTGCCCGTCCAATCCATATTTTCGTAACGCGGCATCCAACCAATTGGACTTTCCACTGAACCGACTCGACCCCGCACCCGGTCAATAATCCATTTCAACACGCGCATATTGTCGCTGAAACCGGGCCACAAAAAGTTGCCATTGTCGTCTTTTCTGAACCAATTGACTGCAAAAATGCGGGGTGGACTTTGCAAATCACGTCCCATTTGCAGCCAGTGATTAAAATAGTCTGCCATGTGATAGCCACAGAAAGGCAACATCGCGAAGGGGTCACGACGCACTTTTCCTTGTTCGCCAAAGGCAGCAGCCGTCGTTTCTGAACCCATCGTGGAAGCCATATAGACCCCATAATTCCAGTTAAATGCTTGATAAACCAACGGAACGGTTGTACTCCGACGACCACCAAAAATGAACGCACGAATGCGCACACCTTCAGGTTTTTCCCAATTTGGGTCAATTACAGGGTTTTGATAAGCAGGAGTTGTGAAACGAGAATTGGCATGAGCGGCAGGTTTGCCACTTTTAGAATCATAGGGTTTGCCTGTCCAATCCGTCAATCCTTCGGGTATTTCTTTTGTTAGACCTTCCCACCAAACATCGCCGTCGGAGGTGAGGGCAACATTCGTAAAAATGGTATTTTTACTTATCGTCAGAATAGCATTTGGATTTGTTTTCATGTTTGTACCGGGTGCGACGCCAAAATAGCCCGCTTCAGGGTTTATAGCAAACAAACGACCGTCCGCACGTGGTTTAATCCACGCAATATCGTCGCCAACTGTTGTTATTTTCCAGCCGTCCAACTCTTTGGGCGGAATCAGCATCGAAAAATTTGTTTTGCCACAAGCACTTGGAAATGCTGCGCCGATATAGGTTTTTTCACCTTGAGGACTTTCTGCACCCAAAATCAACATGTGTTCTGCCAACCAACCTTCGTCGCGTGCCATCGTTGAAGCGATGCGCAATGCGAAACATTTTTTGCCCAAAAGGGCATTGCCACCATAGCCAGACCCATAAGAAACAATCGAGCGTTCTTCGGGATAGTGCACGATGTATTTGACCTTTGGGTTACAGGGCCACTTCTCATCGGCTTGACCGTCTGCCAAAGGCGCGCCCAACGTGTGAAGGCATTTGACAAAATCCCCCTCAGTACCCAATACGTCTATAGCCTTGTCGCCCATGCGGGTCATAATTTTCATATTGACCACAACATATTCAGAATCAGTTATTTGTACACCAATATGTGCCAATGGAGAACCAATGGGGCCCATACTAAATGGAATCACATACATCGTCCGACCCTTCATGCAGCCCATCAAAAGTGGATTCAAAATCATTTTCATGTCTTTTGGCGACTCCCAGTTGTTCGTTGGTCCAGCATCTTCCTTGCGCAAACTACAGATATATGTGCGGTCTTCAACCCGTGCTACGTCGCTTGGGTCAGAGAAGCAAGCATAACTGTTCGGTCTTTTTTCAGGATTTAAGCGAATAAACGTCCCTTTATCAACGAGAGATTGGCAGAGGACGTCGTATTCTGAATCAGAACCATCGCACCAATGGATGGTATCAGGTTGGCATTGGTCAGCAATTTCATTGACCCAATGGCGTAACGCTTTGTGCTTGACACGAGTTGGAGATTCTTTTTTCATAAATTTCATTTGAATTAGTAAATAATAAGTCATTGAGTCAGCCATCATACATTGTTACTGAATGATTATTGACCAAATGACCAATGACAGAAAATTAGGCTGGTTGCGCTAAAAGAAGAATAAAAAAAATGTGGTTTTATTAAGTTAGGAAAATTTAGCTCAAAGGCTATAAGTTCTTGGCTCAAAGGTAAAAATCTTTTGACGAAATAAAAAATGGTATACATATTTTAAAAACATGTAAATTTTTATAATTCAAGTTGATGTATTCTTTACAGTAAGTGCTAAATATTTGATTGTCAATATTTTATAAAAAAATACTGAGGGGGTGCCTTTTTTGAAATAGAACAATGAAAGGAGAAGGTTTTAGGCTTTGCAAAATTTTATTTCGTTTGTGTTTTAAACTAAGTTTATTCGTTACAGAGAAAAAATATTTTTTTAAGTAAAATTTTGGTTTGAATATTCAAGCCTTACGAGTTAAAAAAGGTTTGAATCACTTAATGACCATACTATGACAAACGTTAAATTTGAGGTTAATCCATTAACGAATACACCTAAATGTGGTCTCATAAGCCTAATTTTGTTTTTATAACAAAATATTTTAATTAAAGTGAATAAAAATAAAATTTAATGAGAATCCTATTAGCTGAAGACGAAGAAAACATTCGCGACATCGTTAAGCTCAATCTTGAACTTGAAAATTTTGAAGTCGTAGAAACCGACAATGGGAAGGAAGCAGTACATCTGTTTCATGAACAGCATTTCGACCTCATTATCCTTGATGTGATGATGCCTGAAATGAACGGTTTTGAAGTTTGTGAACAAATTAGGCTGATGAATACGAGTGTTCCTGTCATTTTTTTAACAGCAAAAGATACTTCGCAAGACCGTATCATGGGCTTGAAAAAAGGGGCTGATGACTACTTAACAAAGCCTTTTACCCTTGAAGAACTCCTTTTGCGCATACAAAACTTGTTGAAACGCAGCAATCGGCAAGCGCATGACGAATCGGAAGTGTTTACGTTTGGTAACAACAAAGTGAATTTTGCCACATTTGAAGCCGTTGGCAATCAAGGCGAATTTAACATGACCAAAAAAGAAGCGATGCTATTGAAACTATTGGTGGAGCGTAAAAATGAAGTCGTATCTCGCAATCAGATTTTGCAGTTTGTCTGGGGTTACGATGTTTTTCCAACGACACGTACCATTGATAATTTTATATTGTCATTTCGTAAATATTTTGAACAAGACCCCGCCAATCCGCGCTATTTTCTGTCTATTCGCGGTGTCGGCTACAAATTTGTTTTGAATTGACATCATAAAATTAAGTTTAATCAAAAAAATACCATTAAAACCTGTGCGCTGCCTAACTTTGCCGCACAGGTTTTTCTGTTTGTTTTAACACGAATTTCACGAATCACACGAATTGGACAAAATTTTTAATTCGTTTAATTCGTGTCAGAAAATTATCCATTATCCATTATCCGCTATCCATTAAAAAATGGCTTTTAAAATATATACCAAAACAGGCGATACTGGCGAAACATCACTTTTCGGTGGCGCAAGAGTACCCAAAAGTCATTTGCGTGTCGAGGCTTATGGCACTGTTGATGAACTCAATTCGTATATCGGTTTGCTCGGCGACCTCATAGAGACCCCTCAGTATCAAGCCGTTTTGAAAGAGGTTCAAGACCGTTTGTTTACCATTGGTTCAGTTTTGGCAAGTGACCCAACAAAGAACATGATGGTGCCCGATTTAAAAAATGAGGACATACAACTGCTTGAAAATGAAATAGATACGATGGAAATGGCTTTGCCTCCTTTAAAGAATTTTATCCTGCCAGGTGGTCATCAAACGGTTTCTTTTTGCAATATAACCCGCACAGTTTGCCGTCGGGCAGAGCGATTGGTAGTTGCATTGGATGGTGTTGAAAAAATTGACCCCCTCAGTATAAAATACCTCAATCGGCTCTCCGATTATCTTTTTGTACTGGGTCGGAAAGTGGGGCTCGATGTAGGTGCGACGGAAGTTATTTGGAAACCGCGCGTTGTTTGAAAAAAATCAATAAAATCAAAAATAAGTGATAGGAAAATTAATACCCATAGGTTACACAAAAAAACCACATGGCTTGAAAGGAGAAATAAAACTACAAGTAACAGAGCGTTACCTTGAAGATTTGATGAATACAGACGTGGTTATTCTACAAATTAAAGGTAAACCCACGCCTTTTTTCGTTGATGACATACGTGTGGGCAATACCACAATAGGTAAATTTGAAGATATAGACACACCCGAAAGTGCTTTATCTATTGCAAATAAAGAACTTTTTTTGCGAGAAGAGGATATCATTCCTGATGAATTTCGTGAATTTGAGGTAGAAAATGATGATTTAGAATACGAAAAGTGCATCGGTTACACAATTTTTGATGGCGACAAAGAGATTGGTATTATCATCGATATTTTGGAATACCCACAACAAGAAATGGCTGTCGTCGCGTTTGAAAATCGTGAAATTTTGATTCCTTTGAATGTTGCCTTTGTGCTTAAAAGAGACGACGAAGCCCAAAAAATAATGATGGATTTACCCGAAGGTTTGCTTGATTTGGAATAAATGTAAAAAGTCAAATTTTTTGTTTTTATTATAAGTCAAAAAGTGATTTTTTGTTTTTGCTATAAATCAAATTTAAATAACCGATTATGAAAAAAATTGTCGTTTTAACAGGTGCAGGTATAAGTGCTGAAAGTGGTATCAAAACCTTTCGTGATGCTGACGGTTTGTGGGAAAATCATGATATCCAAGAAGTGGCGACACCCGAAGGTTTTCTGAAAAATCCCGCCCTTGTATTAAAATTTTATAACGACCGTCGCCGTCAACTTTTAGATGTCGAACCAAATGCAGGGCATACAGCGTTGGTCGAATTGGAAAAGCAATATAAAGTCACCATTATCACTCAAAACGTGGACGATTTGCATGAACGTGCAGGCAGTACCCACATCATTCACTTGCACGGAGAATTGCGAAAATCACGGTCATCAATTAACTCAAATTTGATATATGACTGTCAAGGGGATATAAATATAGGCGATAAAGCTGCTGACGGCTCACAATTACGCCCAAACATTGTTTGGTTTGGCGAAGATGTGCCGATGATTCAGTATGCGGCACAAGCCGTTTCTGAAGCGCAAATTGTTATGGTTATTGGCAGCTCGATGCAAGTGTATCCTGCTGCTGGTTTGGTGAGTTTTGCCTATGGTAAGGCAGACATTTATTATGTTGACTCACAGCCTGCCTTGAATTATGAGTTGAAACAACGTAAAAACCTAACCGTCATAGCCGAACCTGCAACCACAGGCGTGCGAAAAGTGGTAGACAAATTGCTGAAAGTTTGAACTACATTTGCGACATGAATTCGGGTAAAAAAGAAGAAATTTATTTCAAAAACTTAGATGGCTTGCGTTTTTTGGCAGCATTTGCCGTCATTATCGGGCATACTCAATCTGTACTTTTCAAAAATAGTGATAGTATTGGCATCCGTGCTTATTCACCTTTTGCTAACAAATTGGGCAGTTTTGGGGTTGATTTTTTCTTTGTTTTAAGCGGTTTTCTCATCAGTTTTTTGTTGATGAAAGAAATCGAACAAACGCAAACCGTGAAAATACGTTCTTTTTATATGCGCCGTTTTTTACGGATTTGGCCCCTGTATTTTTTTGTCGGCATCACTTCTATTTTATGTGGCACAACATTCAGCCTTTTTTTTGGCGGTTGGTTGGGCTACCCACCTACTGTACAATCCACAGAACAAATGCTTGAAAACCTGTGGTATCTTGGCACTTTTAGTATCAATTTTCAGACATTATGGCATCAAGGCAATCAATTTCAAGTTGGTCATTTTTGGTCGTTATCCGTCGAAGAGCAGTTTTATTTGTTGTGGGCACCGGTTTTCTGGATTTTTAGAAAGCGGTTATTGCCCATCATTCTTGTTTTTGTTTTCATTGGTTTGCTGCTCAATATACCACCTCAAAGTTGGTTTCCGAACTTTCACAGTTTTCAATACAACTTCACTGCTAATCGTTTTTTGCAATTTGGAACGGGTGCGCTCTTTGCGTGGTTGCTTTATCATGGTTATGCGACCCCTCAGTATCCGTTATCCAAAAAGCTCAGTTGGGCACTTCAAGTGTCCGTTTTGTTACCGATGATGATGTTTTTAACGGGCGACCATTACTATCCTGACGCACATAAAGAAGGCAATGAGCAGATGGTCAATACATTGATATCGGTGAGTATTATTGCGGCAGCGATTACACAACATGCGTTATTGCATTTTGAGTTTGCTTTACTGAAGTATTTAGGCAAAATTTCGTATGGTATATATGTGTATCATATTTTTGCAGTAAGGGTTGTGTATCATATACTTATGCAATATGGCGATTCACCATGGATGCAAAAGAATCCTGTGTTCCATTTTTTCTTTCCTTTTGGAGCAACTTTGTTAGCCATATTTTTGGCTGGTGTGTCGTATGAGTTTTTAGAAAAACCTTTTTTGAAATTAAAAACAAAATTTAAGTGAGAATATTCTTAGTCGGTTTTATGGGCTGTGGTAAGAGCTATATTGGACAACCTTTGGCTTCTAAGTTGGGTTTCCAATTCGTTGATGTTGACAATATTATCGAAAATACTGAGGGGGTGACTATTGCTCAAATCTTTGAAAAACAAGGAGAAACATATTTTAGAAAATTAGAAAGTGAGACCTTAAAGCGGCTTGGAAAATGGGAAAATATCGTCATCGCAACGGGTGGGGGAGCGGCTTGTTTTCAGGGAAATATGGCGTGGATGAATGACAATGGTTTGACAATTTACCTCAAAGGATCACCAGAATTATTGTTGTCCCGCCTTAAAGGTGAAACGCATCAAAGACCACTTTTAGCTGGACGCACAGATGCAGATTTGTTGGATTTTATTGAAAATAAACTTTCAGAACGGACCCAATTTTATGAAAAAGCGGCTCTTATCATCGAACAAAGTGGAGACGGTGAAGAAATAGTTATTGACATTATAAATGCTTTATATAATCGCATCTCGTAGGTTTATTTTATCCGAAGAAATGTCACAAGATTTCTTTTTATAGCTAAAAAAAATAAAAAAAAAACGGCTAGCATTTATGAGCTACTTTAAAATGTTTTTTATTATTTATTTATAAATATTTAATTATGAATGTTTTATAATGGCATTGCAACAACTTTATTGTAATCCCTTAATAATATCAACTAAACCTAATACGGTATTTTAATCATTGAGGTGTACAAAAAGCTGTTACAAATTTTGTAGAAGGAATTTCTTAACTTACCTTTGAGTTATCATTCAAGCAAAGAGACGTTTTTCTCGATTTGTTTTTGACATTATTTTATATTTGGACAAGGCAATTATCACAAACATACACAAAATAAACGCTTAGTTTCTCTTACTCCTTTTACCCCCCACTCCCCCTTTTTAAAATTGAATATGGAACAACATAAAGTCAAAAAAGGAAACAGTGTAACAGTAAAACATAGCAGTTAAATTAAAAAGGCGCGGAAAAGTATTAACTTTGCCGCGCTTTTTTAATTAACTAAAATTCATATAAAAGAATGGAGCATCACCATTGCGTTATTATTGGTTCAGGTCCAGCGGGTTATACGGCAGCTGTTTATGCTGCTAGAGCAGGTATCAAACCTATTTTGTACACAGGACGAGAGCCTGGCGGTCAGTTGATGATTACAAACGATGTCGAAAACTACCCAGGGTATCCAGAGGGAATTCATGGTCCCGTTATGATGGAAGATTTTAAAAAACAAGCAGAGCGTTTTGGCACCGATATCCGCTACGAATTGATTAGTAAAGTTGATTTTACGGCGACACCACACCGTCTTTTTACTGAGGGGGGTGCTGAAATCAAAGCCGACGCTGTTATTATTGCAACTGGCGCAAGTGCTAAATGGTTGGGTTTGGAGTCGGAATATCGTTTGCAAAACAAAGGCGTTTCAGCCTGTGCTGTTTGCGATGGTTTTTTCTTCAGAAATCAAGAAGTCGCAATCGTCGGCGGTGGTGATACGGCGGCAGAAGAGTCAACATACTTAGCCAAACTTTGCAAAAAGGTTCATCTCATCGTTCGTCGGGACGAAATGCGCGCTTCGAAAATCATGCAAGAACGCGTCATGAATACGCCCAACCTTATTGTACATTGGAATACAGAGACGGAGGAAGTCTTGGGCGAAGACGAAGTGACTGGCGTTCGTGTAAAAAACAATAAAACAGGGGAGGTAACAGAATTGCCCGTCACTGGCTTTTTTGTTGCGATTGGTCACAAACCGAATACTGACATTTTTAAAGGTTGGTTGACCTTGGACGATACTGGTTATGTTATCAACAAAGCAGGTACGTCTTTTACGAACATTGAAGGTGTATTTGTGTCTGGCGACGCGGCAGATAAGGTCTATCGTCAAGCTGTTACAGCGGCAGGCATGGGCTGTATGGCAGCTTTAGATGCTGAAAGATGGTTGACTGAAAAAGGAATAGTTTAATTGTTAATTGGTTATTAGAAATTGGTTAATGGTTATTCAAATAACCATTAACCAATTTCTAATAACCATTAACCAGTTAACAAACATAGAATTATCAAAATATAAAATATTGTTATATGAAAACTAAATTCAGAAGCGGTGTGCTTCATGGTCAAGAAGTGACCGATTTATTCAATTATGCGAATGAGAACAATTTCGCGCTTCCTGCGGTCAATGTTATCAGCAGTAGTACCGTTAATGCGGTTCTTGAAACCGCAAAAGCGGTTAATTCCCCCGTTATTATTCAATTTTCAAATGGCGGAGCATCTTTTAATGCAGGTCAAGGTCTGAGCAATGAAGGTCAAAAAGCCTCTATTCTTGGTGGCATTGCGGGGGCAATGCACGTGCATACAATAGCAAAAGCGTATGGCGTTCCTGTTATTTTGCATACTGACCACTGCGCAAAAAAACTATTACCTTGGGTGGACGGTTTGTTGACAGCGAGTGAGGAGTTTTTCAAACTGCGGGGTTTCCCTTTGTACTCATCTCACATGCTTGATTTGTCAGAAGAATCCATTGAAGAAAATATGGAAATCTGCATACAATACTTTGAGCGGATGGCAAAAATGGGTATGACCCTTGAAATCGAACTCGGCGTAA
This sequence comes from Saprospiraceae bacterium, assembly GCA_043744455.1. Lineage (GTDB taxonomy): Bacteria > Bacteroidota > Bacteroidia > Chitinophagales > Saprospiraceae > JAAFJT01. The sequence goes on from JAYTUQ010000386.1 coordinate 11,090, forward strand.
CGGGTGGTGAAGAAGATGGTGTTGACAACTCTGATGTTGATTCATCAAAACTCTATACACAGCCATCAGAGGTGTTTTATGCTTACGAAAAATTGTCAGCCATTTCGCCAAATTTCACTATTGCAGCTGCTTTTGGTAACGTTCATGGGGTTTATAAGCCTGGTAATGTGAAATTGCAACCTGTGATTTTGAAAAATTCACAGCAATATGTTAAGGAACAATTGAATTTAACATCTGATTTACCTGTTAATTTCGTTTTCCATGGTGGTAGCGGTTCATCTCGCGCGGAAATTCGCGAAGCAATCGAGTATGGTGCTATCAAAATGAACATTGATACTGATATGCAATGGGCATATTGGGACGGTGTTCGGGCTTATGAAGCAGCGAAAAAAGGCTATCTCCAAGGTCAAATTGGCAATCCGGATGGCGAAGACAAGCCCAATAAAAGTACTTACGACCCACGTAAATGGTTACGGTCTGCCGAAAAGTCTTTTGTTGAACGTTTGAAAGGTGCTTTTGAGGATTTGAACTGTATTAACCGTCATATTTAAATTATCTAGTTGGTATAAATAAAATAAAAACGCCTGTGTGAATGAAAATTCAACACAGGCGTTTTTATTTTATAAAACATTTTGCCAAAAATACCCCCTCAGTAAATCTTCCAAAAATTGACTTTTTGGTAGATTTTAAACGCATTATTTAGATGTTTAAAAGATAATGTATTGATTATTTGTTACTTCAATTTCGGTTAAAAAGGCTATTCAAAGCTACCCCTAATAAAGTTATATGTCAATTTAAAAAAATCAATTTTCCTTCTCATTTTCATGTGTTAATCTTGTTATTTCTCTTTTTTCAATAGAATTGAAGCATTTAAAGTTGAAATTATTAATTAAGTCGGCTTACGGAAGCGTGTCAGCTTTTCGGGATATTTCTATGGATTTACGCACTCAATTTTCAATAATCACCGCTGCATTGATGGTGCATAAGGGGCGTAAAATGTGTAAAATGTGCTTGTACAGTTGTTTTTGGCAAAAGATAAGCATAAGTGAACGACATGGATAAATTGAAAATAGTGTTAAATGCTCTGGATACTGAGGGGTATGCTGTCACAAGAAGAGTGGATTTGCGGATGAATTATTAGGTCTTTTTTTGTGACTTTGTCTTAAGCTTTAAAATAAAAGTGATTTCATGAAATATAATGCTGTTTTAACCTTCCCACCTGTTTTTAAGTTTTTAAATGCAAATGAGGATTCATCTCTGTATTAAATTTAAAAGAATAGAATATTATTTTCGAAGATTTTTTTATTCCAATATCACTGTTTGTAGAGCAGTTTGGAAAGATTTTTGTCTTAATAAAAACTTAATTCAGTGTTTTTTTTACTCCCAATTGTTTTTTATTCAGACATATAATTTAAAAAAGTAACATACTCGTATATGAACCATTTAAATATTCTCAAAAAAATAGCTTGCTGTTTTTTAATATCCCTATCATTTTTGAGCAAAGCACATGCTCAAGCTTGTTCAACATCAAATGAAGTAACAATCACAGTGGTCAATGATCCGACTATCAGTATTTCAGGCGCAACGACTATTTGCTCGGGTGGCACGGCGACATTAACTGCTACCCCGGCAGGCGGAACAGGCACCTGTACGATTCAATGGCAATCCAGTTTAAATGGCAGTACAGGTTGGACAAATATTTCAGGAGCGATAGGGACAACTTACGCCCCAACATCCTTAACAACGACCACCTATTATCAAGCGATATATTCATGTACGGGTCTCGATTGTAATTTAGCGACTTCTAATGTTCAAGCTATAACTGTAGTGCCGAATTTAACAGTACAAACACAGCCTCAACCGATTACAGAATGCATTGGCGGAACTACTTCGATGAGCGTTGTTTTGACGGGTGGCACAGGGACAGGAACAGTTTCCTACTCATGGGAACAGAGTGCCACAGGTTCAGGCGGTTGGTCAGCGGCAACAGGTGCGACAAATTCAGCGACTTATACACCACCAAGTGCGACAGCAGGTACGATGTATTACCGTGTTATCGCCAGTGCAACAGGTAATGGTTGCAGTTCGGTCACATCAAGTAATGCAAAAGTGGACATCATACCGAACTTAACTGTACAAACACAGCCTCAACCGATTACAGAATGCGTTGGCGGAACCACATCGTTGAGCGTAGCTTTGACGGGTGGCACAGGTACAGGAACGGTATCTTACTCATGGGAACAAAGTGCCACAGGTTCAAGCGGTTGGTCAGCGGCAACGGATGCGACAAATTCAGCGACTTATACGCCGCCAAGTGCCACAGCAGGTACGATGTATTACCGCGTTATTGCCAGTGCAACGGGCAATGGTTGTAGTTCGGTCACATCAAATAATGCACAAGTGGACATTATTCCTGATATTGTCATTACTGCGCACCCCCAGAATATAACGGAATGTCTTGATGGCACTATTGCACTTTCGGTTACTACAACGGGAGGTATTGGAACGGGGTATCAGTGGGAAGTGAGCACAACCGGTACAAGTGGCTGGTCAGCTATTGTAGGGGCAACCGGTGCAAGTTATACACCGCCAAGTACAACTGATGGCACATTATATTATCGTGTGGTTGTTTCATCAGCCGGTAATGGTTGCAATCCTCAAACGTCCAATACGGCAACCGTGGTAATTGTACCGAAACCTTCTGTCACTGTTACGACACCCAATCAGATTGTTTGTATCGGTGCTGTTTTAACTTTAAATGCCACATCGTCGGGGGGGGCTGGCACATGTACACTTCAGTGGCAAGACTCAACAGATGGTGGTTCGAATTGGAATCCTGTATTAGGCGCAACCAATAATACCTATACAACACCGCCTCTCGGGGCGAATACGAAATATAGAGCAACATTTACTTGTAATGGTAATGGTTGCTGTAACTGATAAATATGAGAAAATCATTAATCTTCGGAAGCCCATAAAGCTTCCGAAGATTAATCTATAATGAGACAAGATTCCCCCTTCAGTATCTACATAGCTACTGCCTAATTCTTTATTGCTAATGATACCGTGATTAGAAGTAGCTTTCTACTATGAGAAAATGCCATCTACGTGTTCAGCTAACAGCGCACCTCCCACACTGTGAAACACGTCGAAACTAATAAGCAAATCGTATTCACCATGAATATTTTTACTTTTTTGAGAAAAACGACACTCTTATCCCTCTTCATTCTTTCAATATCGGCTACGATACTGAGGGGGCAAACCGAGTGCTCTATTTCGAATAGCGTTGATATTACGGTTGTGAGCGACCCAACAATTATCATTATTGGTGCAACAACGGTTTGCTCTGACGGCTATACTATTCTCAATTCTAATATTACAAGTGCAGGTGCGGGTACTTGTCATTTTCAATGGCAAGATAGCCCTACGGGTATCGTCTGGAATAACATAATTGCTTCAAATACACCGACTTACACAACTCCTTTATTAACTCAAACCACACATTACAGGCTTCTCCGCATCTGCGACGGCATCGGTTGTGATACAGCTTTTTCTAATTCACAGACCATCACAGTTGTTCAAGACCCTCAAATTTCTGTTCAACCCCTAAGCATTATCGAATGTCTCGGTGGCAATCTACCCCTCCGTATTACAGCTACTGGCGGTACACCTTCTCTTAATTATCAATGGCAATACAGTATCAATGGAATTTCGGGATGGACTGATATGAGCGGTGCAACAGCTGCTACATTCACACCCCTCAGTACAATTGTTGGTACAAACTATTATCGAGTCCTTGTCTCCGCCCTAGGTAATGGGTGCGGCAGTGATACATCAGCTATCGTCAATGCGACGATAGTTGACGACCCTATTGTGACTATTATTGCCAATGACTCTTTAGTATGTAGAGGTGAAATGGTCAATTTCACATCAATCATCATAGGTGGTACAGGCGCAACGACCTATCAGTGGCAAGAAAGTACGGACAACCTTACTTGGATAAATATAGCAAGTGCTACAAGTGCCACTTTTACAACGGCAAGTCTTTTAACGTCAAAATTTTATCGCTTAATTGTAACACAAGGGAATGGTTGTGCGACAACATCAGAAGGGCTCAAAATTACGGTTGACCAATGTAATGCATTTATTGGTGACTTCGTATGGGAAGACCTCAATGCTAATGGCACTCAAGACATAGGTGAACCAGCTATCGAAGGCGTTGCAGTTGCGATAACAGGTTTAGCCAATGACCTCACACCGGTTTCGGTAACGACAACAACCGATGTGGCGGGTTCTTATATGTTCCCCAACCTCAAGCCTGGTATTTATACAATAACTTTTACGAAACCTATTGGTTACCAAACAACTGTTCCTAACATAGGGAACATCATGTTTAATTCAGACGCTGATTTGCTGTTAGGGCAAGTTCCTGCAATTGCCGTAGTACAAAGTGAAAGAAACCTCGATATTGATGCAGGTTATTATCGCTATGCAAAAATAGGAGATTACACATGGCTTGATTGCAATGAAAACGGCATACAAGACTCTGGCGAACAACCTTTGCCCAATGTGCCCGTCACTTTAACAGGAATAGCTGGTACAGGTGCAACGGTCAATCGCAATACAACAACTGATGCAACGGGTAAATATACTTTTGATAATGTTGTTCCAGGTCGTTATGTCGTTACTTTTGGTTATCCAACTTCACTGACAGGATTGGCTTTTACGACAAAAGATGTGGGTGGTAATGATGCACTTGACAGTGATATAGGTTTAACAGGCAAAAGCGATTCATTTACAGTTATTTCGGGTCAAATTTATAATGATATTGACGCAGGCTTTAAAGATGTTACTGCGCCTAACTTCGTCACGACCGCCCGAGACACCAGTGTTCAATGTGATGGTGCAGGCAATATCGCTGATTTGACCGCTTGGCTTAGTAACCATGCGGGTGCAACAGCTTCCGACAATGTTTCTTCAACTTTAACATGGACACATGATTTTACCGTATTAACAGATGAATGTGGGCAAACAGGACGTTCGACAGTCAATTTTACGGTTACAGATTCCTGTGGTAAAAGTGCAACAACTTCTGCCACCTTTCGCATTATTGATGATACACCGCCGACATTTACAGCCAACCCAAGCGATACTATTATAGAATGTAATGGATTAGGTAATAATTCTGATATTCAAACATGGCTCAATGGACATGGTGGATCAGCGGCAACCGACGTTTGTAGTAATGTGGCTTGGAGTCATAATTACACAGGCGTAACGACAACTACCTGTGGCACAGTAGGCACAGCCATAGTTACATTTACAGCGACCGATGATTGTGGAAATGCTACTTCAAGGACAGCAACTTTAACAATACGCGACACCCAAAACCCTGTTATCATAGGCGTTCCACAAGATACGACAGTGACATGTTCCGCTGTTCCAGCAGCAGCCACCCCCTCAGTATTAGACGTGTGTGACGCATCTATTTCATTGGTATTCAATGAAATTCGCACAAATGGTTCATGCACAGACAGTTACGTTTTAACACGGACATGGACAGCGACCGATAACTGTGGCAACACAGCGACGGCAAGTCAAGTCATCAACGTTCAAGACACGACCATTCCCGTTTTAGTCGGTGTGCCATCGAATATCACGGTTGAATGTTCAGCAATACCAACTACCCCCTCAGTAACAGCGACCGATAATTGCGATGCGAGCGTGACGGTTTCGATGTCAGAAATTCGCACAAATGGTTCATGCACAGACAGTTACGTTTTAACGCGGACATGGACAGCGACCGATAACTGTGGCAACACAGCGACAGCAAGTCAAGTAATTTCTGTTGGAGACAATTCAGCACCATTGTTAATAAATGTACCTGCCAATATCACATTGCGTTGCGATGAAAGTTTGCCGATAGGCACAATAATCACAGCAACCGATGTCTGCGACCCATCGCCACGTGTGAGCATGAATGACAACATCATTCGGG
>JAYTUQ010000387.1:0-4341 GCA_043744455.1 Saprospiraceae bacterium
TAAACCAATGCGTCTTGAAAAGAAAGGGCGCACACTGCTGTAACCATAATTGGAAAACAAATCACCATTTTCAAGGAAAAACTGTCTTCTTTCGGGAAAAAACAACTCAAAGCGGTCAAGGTTGGTCACCTGTTGGTCAACTTCAACTTGTGAGAAATCTGGATTAATGGTTATGTCTAAATTCAAGGAAGAATTGAGGGCAATCTTAGCATCGCCGCCTATTTCCTGACGTGTTGTTGCATCTTTTTTATTGGCATAATCCTTTGTCACGCCGCCCAAAACATAAGGAATGACCGACACATTCGCGCCCGGTGTCGGTGGTGGTGCATCCCACATCAATGACCCATTATAAGCCATTGAAGCCGTTGGAAATTGTCGCGGAACGGGTGCCCACGACGACTTTTCAGTGGTTTTCAAGTCATTTCGACTGAAATTAATGCCCCATTGTAGCACATTTTTTTTATAACGAATCGACTTAAAGGGAATAGCCGCTTCAAAAACCCATTTACCTGCATAGTTTTTAACCTTTGAATACCATTTATTGTCCCAACTCAAATCCACATTGCCGCCATTATACATCATACCGTCCCATTGTGCCCCCACAGCGTTCACACCGAAAGCAAACCCATTCATTTGGTCATTAAAAGGGTCAATGAAGACAAGGAAATTATCATTTTTGCCAAAACTAAAATCCCGTTTGAGCGACTCAACAACATAACTACCCTCCATGCCTTCATAACACACGGCACTGATATACACAAAGTCTTTGTCGTAAGTCATACGCACTTCTGTTTTGACTTTTGAAAGACTGGTATCCATCGGTAGAACCATGTGAAAGTCTTTCGCAAGTGGTGCATCTAACCATGCTTGTTCATCCATTACACCATCTATTTTGATAGGACTTGTCGCTTTTTGAATGGGATATTGAACGTTGGCGTTCTTTTTTTGTGCGAAAAGAGGGAAAAAGAAAATTAAGGAAAAGAAAATTAGTAAAAGGAATTTCATCAATCGAGTTGTTTATACTTATTAAACCACAAACTTAGAAATTCTCAACGGCTTTCACTTTGTTTGGCGTGACTGTTCGATAAAAGGAGTAAAATTGATGCTTAACGGTGTGAATGATAGCGTATCTTAATGCTAAATGAATGGTTGATGTTACACAATAGACCACTGATTAGACGGATTGGACGGATTTACGGAGATTTTTTAAGAAACAGATGCAATCGTTTCATCTATTTAAGTATCAAAGACCTCGATACCCCATACTGTTTCCTCTTGAATCACTCTTGTTTCCTCTTGGTTTGATACCAAAGTCATCGATACCCTGTACCAATCTTTGTTGAATCACTCTTGTTTCTTGTTGGTTTTAACGACCATGTTTAGGAAACTTTAAAAGTTTCCTAAACATATACCCCCTCAGTAATTTTTGCTTTTACCGATATAAAAGAACTATCTTTCCGAGCCTAATAGTTTTATGCCATTTGGTCTTCAATCGCATCTATTTTGAACGCCATTTTCGATGTTCTCATCAATAGTTTTATTGATAACAAAGTTGGTTTAGCCGATGACTTTCTAAGCAAACCGTTAGCAGCTCAGCTAAAAGAAAATTTAATCGCATTGTATGCCAATCAACACATGTTGGCGGCGGGTATTGGCAACAATACAGCACACCAACACGATAAATTGATACGCAGTGATCGGATTTATTGGCTCGACCGCAGCCATGATAACCCTTCTGAAATCGCTTTTTTTGAATTGATGGACAACTTTGTCAGTTATCTCAACAGCACGTGTTATACAGGCATAACGGGCTACGAATTTCATTATGCTTTGTATGAAAAAGGCAGTTTTTACAAAAAACATTTAGACCAATTCAAGAACAACAAAAGCCGCGCCTTTTCGATGATTATGTATTTGAACGATGATTGGCAGGAAAATGACGGTGGCGAGTTGTGTATTTACCACAATGACCACCAACAGTTGATTCCACCCATCAATGGCACGTGTGTTTTTTTTAAAAGCAGCGAATTGGAACACGAAGTGTTGGTGACGCATCAACCGCGATTGAGTGTTACGGGTTGGTTGAAGACAGATGGCTGATGGGTTTGACGTTTTCAAAACCTTTTTTGTATTTTGGCGACATTTAGTAGCGTGGAATTTATTCCGCAAATAACAAAATAGTAAGTTTTGGCTTTGTTACTTGCGGAATAAATTCCGCGCTACTGTTACTTGCGGAATAAATTCCGCGCTACTGGTTCATCATAAATCTATCTCTAAACTTATGAAAAATCTACTTTTTTTCGCCTTGGTTTTTACCTTATTCTCTTGTAATAACACGCCAAAACAAGACATGAAACCCATTCATTTGGTCACCCTCGACCCTGGTCACTTCCACGCTGCCCTCGTTCAGAAGTCTATGTACGACTCCGTTGACGCCACCGTACATGTTTATGCACCCGAAGGGGATGATTTGAAACAATATTTGGCACGTATAGACAGCTATAACAAACGGGCAGACAAACCAACGGCTTGGAACGAAGTCACTTATATCGGCAATGACTTTTTTGAGAAAATGATAGCCGAAAAGAAAGGCAATGTTGTCGTCTTGTCGGGCAATAATCGTTTGAAAACGGACTATATCCTCAAATCTTTAGAAAGTGGCTTCCATGTTTTGGCGGATAAACCGATGGTTATCAACCAAAAAGGCTTTGAAGAACTCAAAAAAGCCTTTGATGTCGCTGCCAAAAACAAGAAATTGCTCTATGACATCATGACGGAGCGTTCCGAAATCACAACAGTGTTGCAACGCGAACTGTCTATGACCCCCTCAGTATTTGGCACTTTAGAAAAGGGTTCGCCGTCCAATCCAGCTATCACAAAAGAGAGCGTTCATCACTTCTATAAGTTCGTGTCGGGCAGTGTTTTAACCCGTCCGTCTTGGTTTATGGATGTGGGACAACAAGGCGAAGGCATCGTTGACGTGATGACGCATTTGGTTGACTTGGTGCAATGGGCAAGTTTTCCGAATCAAACCTTAGATTATAAAAAAGACATTCAAGTCAATACCGCCAAACGCTGGGCAACGGATATGACATTAAGTCAATTCAAAACCATCACCAAAACCAATGGTTTCCCCGATTATTTGAAGAAAGCCATCGTCAAAGACAGCATCTTGCAAGTGTATTGCAACGGTGAAATCAACTATACATTGAGGGGTGTCCATGCCAAAACGTCCGTTATTTGGAATTTCAAAGCACCCGACGGCACAGGCGATACACATCAAAGCATCATGCGGGGCACAAAAGCCAACCTCGCCATCCGTCAAGGCGCAACGGAGCAATATCAATCCACTTTGTACATCGAACCAAACAGAAATAACGCCGATTATGCCCTCGCCCTCAAAGAAACCTTTATTGTTTTGCAACAAAAATACCCTGATGTGGCTGTTGAAGCGGTTGGTAAAAAGTGGAAAGTCGTTATTCCTGAAAAATATAAAGAAGGTCATGAAGCCCATTTCGCCCGCGTCACTGAACGCTTTTTGGATTATCTTTTAAAAGGCAATATGCCTGAATGGGAAGTGCCGAATATGTTGGCGAAGTATTACACAACGACGAAAGGCTATGAAATGAGTCGGAAATAAGGTGGGTTAGCCTCGTCGTCATGGCAATTTTCTCTAAGAAACACGCGAAGTATTGAAAGAAACTAAGGAAGTATCGGAACAAAATAGGGAAGTCTTGAAAGAAACTAGGAAAGTATCGGAATAAAATAGGGAAGTCTTGAAAGAAAATAGGGAAGTATCGGAACAAAATAGGGAAGTCTTGAAAGAAAATAGGGAAGTATCGGAATAAAATAGGGAAGTCTTGAAAGAAAATAGAGAAGTATCGGAACAAAATAGGGAAGTATTGAAAGAAACTTGCGACATTCATCACATCCCTGTCATCTGTGTGCCTATCTTTTTTATCATTTATCAGAAACAATGGTATTATGGCAAAAAGATATTGGGTTTGTAAAACATTTTTCCAATCTTCGTACCGCCTTTTGAAGGTAAAGGCAAAATAAAAAGAACAAATGCCAAAAATATGGCGCAAACGCTCCATCAAGTCACGCAAAGCGTGATGGCGCGAAACGCGCTCACTGAAAGCATGACTGAGGGGGTCATTTCACCAATAACAAATAACCAGTAACGAATAACCAATAATAAGCACTTCTGTATGAACAGTACAACAAGAATACAACTGTCTGTCATGATGTTCCTCCAATTTTTTGTGTGGGGTGCATGGTACGTCACGATGGGGACTTACCTCACCGAAACATTGAAAGCCACAGGGGTTCAAACAGGTG
>JAYTUQ010000388.1:0-16961 GCA_043744455.1 Saprospiraceae bacterium
TTTAAAAGGGCTAAAGCAACTCAATCTAAATATAAAATAAATTCATCATGAATTAGAAATATTCGTTTTATTCCTAATTTAACAAAGTCAAGATAATTATTTGGCAGAGCTTTTTGCTCATTGGATTTTGAAAAAAGAACATGAATTGAAAGTACCTAAACTCGAGAAGAATCTGAAACCACAGGAACAGCCTATTTTTGGCTAATCTGTATTTTTTTTATTGTTATTTTAATAATGGCGATTGATTAGTAAATCAATCGCCGTTTTTTGTTTTTTACTGAGGGGGTCATTTCAAAAAAATATCATAGCCATATCGCAGTATCATCAAAAAGATGACACCCAAAAAAAACAGCCGAATGAACTGATTGCCCCGCAACATCGCCAGACGAGAACCGAGGAAACTGCCCGATAAATTGCAAAATGCCATGGGCAGAGCAAATGCCCATAAGATGTTATTTGTATAAAGAAAATAAGCAACTGCACCTATATTGGTCGCTAAATTGACCACTTTGGCGTGTGCAGAAGCCAAAAGAAAGTCGAAACCAATGGCAGACACAAAGAAAAGTATCAAAAAACTACCCGTGCCAGGTCCTAAAAAACCATCGTACACGCCAACCACGAAGCCGAAAATACCACCATAAAGCATGGATTTCGATTCAGAAACCAACTCTTTTTTGCTTTGCCCAAAGTCCTTTTTGAACAACATATAGATGAAAACGATGACCAAAAGGAAGAAAATACTTGGTTTTACGACCGTTGGTTGCAAATAATGAATCAGCCGTGCGCCGAGAAATGCGCCTATCATTGCCGCAATTATGGTCGCGAGTAAAGTCTTTTTTTGAAACGTTACTTTGCGGGCATACTGAATTGAAGACATCGTTGAGCCTGCAATGGATGAAATTTTGGCTGTACCCATGATCATCGGTACGGCTATTTGCGGCAGGGTAATGAGCAACGCAGGTGTTTGAATCAAGCCACCGCCACCGACAATGGAGTCAATAAAACCTGCGAGGAAAGCAAAAAAGCAAAGAATCAATAAGTCGGACATAAATAGTTGATTTCTAAGTATTTATACTGAGGGGTATTCAGGTTAGGGAAATTTTCAAAATTTCCCTAACCTTTTTATTTTTTTCCAAAAATCAAAGACGGTTGAGAAATACATTGTGCCAAATACGTTTTTGAAACGGTGTATAATTTTTCAGCCAATAAACGACACATCAATATGACCGCCAATTTTGATTGACGGTAGGCTTTAAAATTGCTAAATCCTTTGCGGAACTCTAAATCATCGAAGTTAATTTCGCCTTGGTGCAAGCCCGAAGCCGTGTAAATGATTTTTGCTTCGCGCGATTGACTCAACAAATCCACCAATAAATGATTGATTAACAAGGGCGCAAGGAAATTAACATGCCATATTTCTTCTATTTGATTTTTCGATTCTTTGTATTCAAAATTCCAAACCCCTGCATTGTTGATAATGGTATCCAAACGGTCATGCTTGTTTTTGAACGCCGAACACGCCGCTAAAATGGATTCAAAAGACGATAAATCACATTCAATGTGTTCAATTTTTCCTTGTCCTGTGGGATAATGTGTTTTATAATAGTCTTGAAGTGCTTGCAATTTTTCAGTATTTCTTACTGTGACCACGACTTTTGCGCCAGTTGAAGCCAAATGTGATGCAACGTCTAAGCCTAATCCAGAAGTTGCACCTGTCATAAAAATAGTTTGAGTATTCATATCTGTTATGTTTAAAATTAAGATTGCGTGATATGCCAACACACGCCTGCTAAATCAATCAAGTGCATTTCGCGACCATAAGGATAGTTGGTTGGTTCTTTTAATTTTATGCCAAATTTGTTTGTCAAGTCTTTTGAGTTTATTTCAGCCCAAAACCCATTTAAGTCATTGACTGACAACCGCATCATTAAATTTTCAGCAAAAAGTTTATCGTTATAATCTTGCAAAATAAACGAACAATTGTCTTTTTGAAAACCAATATAACCACCGTTTTCCCAATTGATATGGAAGCCGATGGCTAAAAAAAGTTGCTTTGATGCTTCAAAATCAGCACCAGAAGGAATGAATGGTTCGAGTGTATTAAATGTTGTCATGCTATATTTATTTACAATTTTAAAATAAGTTTTAACTCAAAACTATAAGCCTTTGGAGTCTATCACAAAGATATGTGATAACGCAATGAAAAAAGACAATGAAGATTCCATAAGTGTTGATTATATCGAAATTGAAATGATGACGACATCAAATAAAAATTCAGAGAAATAAGTGAAATTAGAAGCTTAAACTTACTTTTTTCTCCTTTTTTTAAAACAACAAAAAAAATCAGCGTAAATTCGCTGCTCTTTTCATATGCTCTTTTAAGAGCCAAATAAAATCAATTATTTATGACTTTTGAATTATCCGAACAACATCTCGCCGTACAGGAAGCTGCAAGAGAATTTGCGCAAAAAGAACTCAAACCAGGTGTCATTGACCGCGACCGCGAGATGAAATACCCAAAAGAACAAGTCCTTAAGATGGGCGAACTCGGTTTTTTAGGCATGATGGTCTCGCCTGAATACGGCGGCGGTGGCATGGATACGTTGAGTTATGTGTTGGCGATGGAAGAGATTTCTAAAGTGGACGCATCGTGTTCTGTGATTATGTCTGTCAACAATTCTCTTGTCTGTTGGGGGCTTGAAAATTATGGAACGGAGGCGCAAAAACGCAAATACTTACCCAAATTGGCATCGGGTGAATGGATTGGCTCTTTTTGCCTTTCTGAACCAGAAGCAGGCAGCGATGCCACAAGCCAACGCACAACGGCGGTTGATATGGGTGATTATTACCTTTTGAATGGCACTAAAAACTGGATTACAAGCGGTGGTACATCGCAGGTTCACCTCGTCATGGCACAGACGAATAAGGAAGCAGCACATCGTGGCATCAATTGTTTAATCGTTGAAACATCGTGGAACGGTGTTGAAATAGGGGCAAAAGAAGATAAATTGGGCATTCGCGCCAGCGATACGCATACGATTATGTACAACGATGTGCGTGTACCCAAAGAAAATCGTATCGGTACTGAGGGGTTCGGTTTTAAGTTTGCGATGAAGACGTTGTCGGGTGGGCGTATTGGCATCGCGGCACAGGCTTTGGGCATTGCAGGTGGTGCTTTTGAACTATCGGTGGCTTACGCCCAAGAGCGTGAGGCGTTTGGCAAACCCATCGCACAACATCAAGCCATCGCCTTTAAATTGGCAGATATGGCAACCGATATTGAAGCGTCTAAACTATTGGTTTATCGCGCGGCTCAACTTAAAGATGCCGATAAAGACTATGAAACAGCCGCAGCTATGGCTAAACTCTTTGCATCAGAAACAGCCATGAAACACACCGTAGAGGCAGTTCAAATACATGGCGGCTATGGTTATGTCAAGGAATATCACGTAGAAAGATTGATGCGCGATGCGAAAATTACACAAATTTATGAAGGCACTTCAGAGATTCAGCGCATTGTTATTTCACGGAAAGTTTTGATGGGTGAATTGTATGTAAAATAAAGAAAAATAAAATTTTGTTTTTTATCTTTGCACCAACTTAGACATTCATCTAAAATCTATTATAGTTTTCAGGGCGACAATTCCGTTTGGATTTGTCGCTTTTTTATTCTACCAATTTCATCTTATTTTGATATGCCAGAGCGAAACGGAGTTTGGGATAAGAAAAATTTTCATCAAAAAGCTCATATAATTCTTTGAATTTCAATGGTTCCGATAATGAAGCTGCCCCCTCAGTAATTTGTTGAATTTCCTGGATTGCTACGAATTGAAAAATATCAATATCCTCGCCTGTTTCATACAGTTGAACAAGGTGCGAAAGAACGGTTATAGGCGACAAATATCGTTGTTCTGCAATATCCTCAATGCCCAAACCTGCTTGAAAAAGGTTGTAAGAAAGCTGTTGGGTTGATATTTTAGCCTCTTTTGACGTTTTTTCAAGGAATATCTTTTCTGCTTTTGGTGGCTGTGCGGCGGCATGCATGAGGGCACCACTATCTATAAAATCAGGATTTTCACTCAAAAAGGCTTTTATTTTATCCAAAAAATCTTCTCCATATTGCTGCCATTTTTGTTCACCAACACCTGATATTTGGCGCATTTCGTATTCATTACGTGGCACAACGGCTGCCATTTCGCCTAAGGTAGCATCAGAAAAAACAATATACGGAGGCATCCCTTTATCAACAGCTAATTGACGACGAAACTCTTTTAGATAGTCAAAAAGTTGATTTTTGACACGTAATCGAGGTGTTGATGCTTCGGTATATGCTTTTTGTTCCTTCGTTTTTTTCTCAATTTCCTTACGTTCTTTGATACTGAGGGGTCTAAAAAGTTGCACTTTTTGACCATTGAACAGCACCTCTTTTGCTGCTGCCGTCATTTTGAGTTTATGTTTGTCTTCATAAGCTATTTCTAAATAGCCCAATTGTATGATTTGCCAAACGTAGGATTGCCACTCCAATAATGGCACATTGCGACCAACGCCGTATGTTTTTATTTTATCATACCCGCGTTCCAAAACTTCATATTTCGATGACCCCCTCAGTATATCCACCAGAAGTCCCATATTAACTTGCTCCTGCGTGCGCGCAACAGCAGACAGTGCCATTTGTGCCATCGTCGTTCCTTCGATGTACTGAGGTGGCGCGTTGCAGATGTCGCAATTGCCGCAGTTATCCTTTATGGTATCTGAAAAATAGTTTAGCAATATGCGACGGCGACAAATTTGAGCATCGGCATACTGCAACATACGGTCGAGTTTGGCACTTTGAATCTCTTGATTTTTACTGTCACCTTCCGAAAACATATCTCGATAGGCGTTCACATCTGCAAAACTGTAAAAAAGAACGGTTTCGGCGGGTGCGCCGTCACGTCCTGCGCGACCAATTTCTTGATAATAAGATTCAATATTTTTAGGCAAATTGTAGTGAATAACCCACCTAACATTAGATTTGTCTATCCCCATCCCAAAAGCAACGGTGGCGCAAACGACTTGCATTTTATCATTTTGAAAATCCTCTTGCACTTTTGAGCGTTCTCGTGCGGGCATTTGGGCATGATAGGCAGCCGCCTTGATATTGTTAGAGAGCAATTTAAGGGCAACATCTTCCGTGCTTTTTCGGCTTAGACAATATATGATGCCCACTTGTTTGGGGCGACTTTTCACAAATTCCAAAATTTGTTCTATGCGTTTTTGTCCTGGACGCACCTCAAGGCTTAGGTTGGGACGGTCAAAACTGGACACAAATACTGAGGGGTCTTGCAAATTAAGTTTTTCGAGTATGTCTTTTCGTGTTAATTTATCAGCGGTTGCCGTGAGTGCGATGATGGGAATTTTAGGAAATTGTTGTTTCAAAAAACCCAATTGAGCATATTCGGGTCTGAAATCATGCCCCCACGCAGAGATGCAATGCGCCTCATCAACGGCGATTAAAGTGATTTTTAAATTTTTTAATAGAGGCAAAAAGGACTTTGAAACGGCTTTTTCAGGTGAAACGTAAATGAGTTTTATTTTGTTTTCAAACAATTGATTTTCAATAACTTGTGACTCTGAATAGCTTTGAGAAGAGTTCAAAAAGGCGGCAGAAATACCATTGGCTTTCAAGGCTTCCACTTGGTCTTTCATCAAAGAAATCAACGGCGAAACAACTACGGTTATCCCCTCAGTTGTCACAGCAGGAATTTGATAACAAATGGATTTTCCCCCACCCGTTGGCATCAAAACAAGGCAGTCTTGTTGGTTATATACCGTTTGAATGATATCGGCTTGCATCGGTCTGAATGAATCGTAGCCGAAGTATTTTTTGAGTGCTTGGTGAGCCTCCTTGATATTCATATTATGCTGTCGTAGTCAAAAATGGCTTTCTATACTATCAACAGCAAAGTTAATTTTTTAAAACAAAAAAGTAGTTTTTGATGTAAAAAAATCAAAAACTACTTTTATAAATCAACAAATTAAACAAAAATTGGCGATATATTTTATTTTTTACTTTCACTTACAGCTTTCAAATTCGCTAAACCTTTTTCGTAGTCAGGTCCAATAAAGCTATTTATCGCCAAACCGAGCCAACGTGCAATCGGATTCAAGCCATGTTCAGAGTCAAATGACCAGACAACTTTTGTGGCAGTACTGTCTTTTGCGGTGAGTTTAAAATCTGAAAAAGCATCGCCTTGTCCTTTAAATTCCATTTTACAATGCAACATTTCGTTGGGTTTGGCATCCAAAATAATCAATTTCCCTTCGCCCACTTTGTCGTTGCCCACCCATGTATAATAGGCGCCCGTTCCCGAAGTTGTTGGCTCGCTGTATGTCCATTTTACTTCGGGGTCAAGTTTTGCCCATGGAGACCAATTTTTCCAATTTTTCAATTCATTGATTTGCTCATAAACGACTGGTGCAGAGGCGTTTATATCAATTTGTCGCTCAACGTGAGACGTACCAGGTAATAGAAAACCGATTGCGACGAATGCGACAACGATAATGAGAATCCAACGTAAAATTTTCATTAACATGGCTTTTAGTTTTTATTTTAAAAAAATAAGTTTAGTAACCTCAGCAAAATTAAAAATATTGTTTTAAAATTAAGGGTTTTCGACAAAAAAATCTCATAATTCCTAATTCCTAACATCATTCCGTCAAGACCTCACCGAGCCGATTGAAAGTATAAACGGTTATAAAAATAGCAATGCCAGGGAAAATTGCCATCCACCAATTGCCAAAATCGGTTCGCGCAGCCATCAACATGGTGCCCCACGTTACTTCATCAGCAGCTAAACCTAAGCCGATAAATGATAAAAAGGCTTCCAATAAAACACCGTTGGCGATGCCAAAAGAAAAGGCAATAAGGACGGGCGTTAACACATTGGGCAAGGCATGTCGCAAGACAATGCGCATGGGTGACGCACCAATGACTTCGGCGGCTTCCATGAATTCGAGTTGTCGAATCCGTATCATTTCGCCGCGCACTAAGCGGGTAAAACTGACCCAACTCGTGACACCAATCAACAAAATAAGACTTGCTAAACTCAAATGTTTCACGATGGTCAATGTGCCTAAAATCCAGAGAATGAACGGAATGCTTTGCATGATGTCCACAATACGCATGACGATGATGTCGAGTGGAACAATTATTTTTTTACTTAAAATTTTAAATTTACTAAAAATATAATTTTGTAAAATATTGATTATTATTTCAGTAAAAATATAAAAAATAAATAATTTAATTAAAATCCAAACAGATGATTCTTTTAGATTTAAAAAAACAAATAAATAAAACAGTAAAAGCAAGAAAATACCCCCCCTCAGTATCAGAGCACAAATATTCATTTCTAAACGATTGTCGCCATAATAACCCGCCGCCAAACCAATAGGCAGACCCATGAGCAATGCCAATAAAACGCCGCCGACCCCAATGAGCAACGCCGTTTGTGTGCCCGCGATAAGTCCTGCGGCGACATCACGTCCTAACTCGTCCGTACCGAGCCAATGTCGTTGATATACTGAGGGGGTATTTTGAGGCACAAAAGGCGAGAAAAATGGGCTGTTAGCCGCATCTAATTTTTTAGCAGAATAGGGAATTAAAGGAGGGAAAAAGCTTTTTTGAGGGTCATTTGCTAATAAATTGCCCAAAAGAGCGACTAAAAGAATAGCCATCAAAGAGAAAAGTGTTCGCTTTGGCAGTTGTTGTTGCCGACGCATACCAAAGCGTTGAGAAAAGGAAATAAACCAAGAGCGAATCATTATTTTTTCTTCTTTTTTGCATTCTCTGCCTTTTCAGCCTTCTCTTTTTCTTCTTTTGCCGTCAACTTTTTATCGGCGACGTTTTCATTGAGGAAATCATTGATTTTGTCGAGATTGATTGTTGTCGTCAATTCGCCAAATTCATTGATGCCCATGTCGAATTTATCAATGTGGGTCTTTTTTTTAAGAGATTTTTTTGGTTTTTTTTCGTCAGACATGTCTTTTTTTGTTGTAATGATTAAACTTGAATATTTTTTCTACGCAGCTCAAAATGTTTGCCGAGATAGACTTTGCGCACCATCTCGTCAGCTGCCAATTCTTCAGCTGTACCCGCCTTCAAAATACTTCCTTCAAACATCAGATAAGCTCTATCGGTAATCGAAAGCGTTTCTTGTACATTGTGGTCAGTGATTAATATGCCAATATTTTTGGTTTTTAACTTAGCCACAATATACTGAATATCTTCAACGGCAATGGGGTCAATGCCCGCAAATGGTTCATCTAATAAGATAAAAGATGGATTTGTCGCCAAAGCACGCGCAATTTCCGTCCGTCGCCGTTCCCCACCGCTCAATGTATCCCCGAAGCTTTTGCGGACTTTATGTAGGTTAAACTCATCAAGGAGGACTTCCAAATGCGCCATTTGCTCATTTTTACTGAGGGGGGTCATTTCGAGCACGGCGAGTATGTTTTGCTCAACTGACAATTTGCGAAAAACGGAAGGCTCTTGCGGCAGATAACCGATGCCTTTTTGGGCACGACGATACATCGCCAAGTCTGTGATATTTTCGTCATCAAGATATACGGCACCTCCGTTGGGTTTGATGAATCCGACGGTCATATAAAATGACGTGGTTTTACCTGCACCATTTGGACCGAGTAAGCCGACGATTTCGCCTTGGTTGACATAAAAAGAAACGCCTTTGACAACTTGTCGAGCACCATAATTCTTAATGAGATTCTCTGCTTTTAATACCATTGTATACTGGTTATTTGTTAATGGTTATTGGGAAATTGGTTATTGGGAAATTGGTTATTGGTTATTGGGAAATTGGTTATTAGTTACTTGTAGTACGAATAACCAATTTCCCAATTTCCCAATTTCCCAATAACCAATTTCCAATTCGCAAAAATAGCTTTCTTTTAACGCTATTGACTGCTGTTTTGCCTATAAACTTTTATCTAAAAATAGGGTTTTTTATCTAAAACTGCAAAATTTCGCTTTTTAGTGTCTAATTTTACCGCGTTGTCATCAGACAACACACAAAATAATGTGTATTTTTTAACTAATTAAATCAGATAAAGTAATGAAAAAGTTTTTCAGACCCCTCAGTATAGCTGCTCTTGTAGTACTGAGTTTCGTAACCAATGCTCAAATTGCGACACCCCAACCTAGCCCAGGTGCCAGTTTCACTCAAAATGTGGGTATGTCCGAAATTAAAGTGGAGTACAGCCGTCCATCAATGAAAGGTCGTAAGATTTTTGGTGGCGTAGTGCCTTTTGATGAATTGTATCGTTTGGGTGCCAATTCAGCGACCAAATTTACAACGACAGACTCGATTACTATCGCAGGTAAGGGTTTAGCGAAAGGTACATATATTATGATGGCGAAACCGGGAAAAACCCAATGGGAGATTATTTTTAATAAAAACCCAACTGTTTCAGTCTTTAACTACAAGCCCGAAGACGATGTTTTGAAGGTGAATGTACCTTCGCAAGAATTGCCGTTTACTGTTGAATCGTTTACAATAATGGTTGGCGATATTACAAATACAAGCGCATCTTTGGACATTCTTTGGGATAAAACCATTGTTCGTATTCCTTTTACGAATGATGTGGATTCAAAAGTAATGGCTCAAATCAAGCAAAAATTGGATGGTCCAACGCAAAATGATTACTATGCGATGTCAACTTACTATTTTGAAGTAGGTAAAGACTCAAAACAAGCTTTAGAATTTGTGGACAAAGCTTTAGACAAAGGCAAACCTCAATTCTGGATGTTGCGCCACAAGTCATTGGTTCAAGCTAAAATTGGTGACAAAAAAGGTGCGATTGAAAGTGCTAAAAAATCATTGGCTTTGGCTCAAGAAGCGAAAAACAACGATTACATTCGTATGAACGAAGCTTCTATCAAGGAGTGGAGTAAGTAAAAAGTAGAGCTTCCCGTCTTTTAAAAAAAGCGTCTCGCAAAATCGAGACGCTTTTTTCTTGAAAATACTTTAATTTGCAACCCAAACCACCTACCACTGAAATATCTACAATAAAATGTCTGAATCAGATTTAGAGAAAAAGTTGTCGCGTGTTGAATCGCTTGCCCAAACGAGTGTTTTCGGACGATTAATTTATGCGCCTCATCGGTATGTTTTTGCCCAATTTATTCATAAATGTTATTTTAAATTAACAAAAAAAGGTGTGTTGGCAACAGCTAAAACTTTTTTTGGTCACCCCCTCAGTATGCCGTTGCCTGCGGGAACGGATATTTACTTGACGGGCGGAAAAACGCATAATTCTGAAATTCGATTGGCTAAATTTCTCATACATACTTTTGCAAATACCAAAAATCGCCATTTTTTAGATATAGGGGCACATCTTGGCTATTTTTCAGCTTTAGTATCCGTTTTATTGAAAAATAAAGGTCAAGTAATTGCAATCGAAGCAGCGCGAAGTACGGCGGCGTTATTAGAAAAAAATTTAAAAAACTTGTCAAACGCCATGACCATTTATGCCGCTGCAACTGAAAAATATGGCGAAAATCTGGTATTTTACGAATTCCCAGTGCTTTACTCTGAATACAACTCGTCTCACATAGCTCAATTTGAAAATGAAACTTGGTACGCTAAATTCAAACCGCAAAAGGTGACCGTCAAAGGCATTACCGTTGACAGTTTGGTTGAAAAATTTGATTTGAAAAATCCCATTATTAAAATTGACGCAGAAGGCGCAGAAGCTCAAGTTGTAGCAGGGGCGCATAAGACCTTAATGGAGCAGTCGCCTGTCGTTATTATTGAATATTTGCGCGAGAAAAATGAAGGACATAAAAAAGCCTTTGACTTGCTTGTAGCAATAGGTTATGCGCCGTATATGATTGACAATCAAGGAATACTGAGGGGTATCGTTGATGCGGCATCTTATTTTTCAGAGCATGATATTGACTCCGATAATTTTGTTTTTATGAAAAGCTAATCTACAGCAAAAACCTTATTTAAACCGTCTTCTCACCATTTTGATAAACCACTTAGCATGTTTTTGACGCTCATTATTGGCAACCCAATGATAGCGTTTGGCGAAATCAATAAGGTATCCTTTTGCCGACTCAAAGCTACTGGCATTGTTCAAATCTTTTAAAATTTCATCAAACACAGCTTTATTATTTGCAAAAAGTTCGTTTTGCATCAATAAACGGTCATTTAAGCCGAAAGCTTTTGTCAAGTCCGCTATTGCCGTATTCGATAGCCTGTCCGAGAGTTCATTGCTCATGATTTCTTCAAAAAGGGCTTCAATTTCAGCAGAACTGTTGCCTGAGTCTGTTCGAGGTGCTGCAATAACTGGCGCAGGCGGAGCTTCATACCGAACGGGCGCAGGCGCTGCTTCATAACGAACAGGCGCAGGCGGTGCTTCGTAACGAACGGGTTCAGGTGCGGGCGTTAAAATTTCAACCCGCTTTGGTTGTTCAACAGGACGAGGCGGTGGTGGCGGTTCAACTCTTAGCGGTTCAACAACGGGTGGTTGCGCCGTTTCGATGACTAAAGGTTTGACTTCGACAGGTGCGGGCTGTTTGTATGAGTTGGATGTGCGATTGTCGTTGCTTTGAGATACTGAGGGGGTGGTATCAAGAAAGTTTTCGTAAAGTGAACGAATATAACCGAGCATCAAATCGCGCTCAATGGTTGAAATGTTTTTTTCGTCGGCACTCATACTTTTGTAGAGCGCGATTATTTTTTCGAGTTGGCTTTTAGCTTGTGGAAGGTTCATAATGAATGATGAATTATAAAAATGAATGACAAATTATGACTATTGGACACAGAAAAACGTCCATTATTCACTTTGAGTATTTGAAATTTTAGGATTGAAAGTTCCTTAAAATGCCTGTTTGTTAAAAAACGTCCAAATTTAATCTTTACTTTACTTTTGTAAGCTAATTTTTTAAAAATATCTCAATTTCATTGTTTTATGTTTCTCGAACCACATTTTAAAGGGCAGCGCAATGGCTGGATTGAAGTCGTTTGCGGCTCTATGTTTTCAGGTAAAACCGAAGAGTTGATTCGCCGTTTGCGCCGTGCAAAATTTGCCAATCAACGTGTTGAAGTCTTCAAACCCAAAATTGATACACGTTATGATGAGTCAAAAGTCGTTTCTCACGATGCCTCAGCGATATTGGCAAGACCCGTCGAAAATTCTGCAAAAATACTGGAATTGACTGTCGGGCAAGAGCGCGATGGCGCACAAGGCGACAAGGGGGACGACATCAATGTCGTGGGCATTGACGAAGCTCAGTTCTTTGATTTGGGCTTAACGGAAGTCTGTGAAAAATTGGCTTTGCGCGGCATACGTGTCATCGTTGCGGGTCTCGATATGGATTATCGCGGCGTACCGTTTGGACCGATGCCTAACCTTTTGGCAGTTGCTGAATACATCACAAAGGTTCATGCTATTTGTTTGCACTGTGGCAATTTAGCCACACATTCTTATCGTAAAGTGGTCAATAATGAACGCGTTATGCTGGGCGAAAAAGATACGTATGAGCCACGTTGTCGCACATGTTATGAGATGGGTAATATTTTGGAGTTGCATTAACGGCTAACATTGGAATTGTTTAAAAAGACTGCTTATTAAATGGATGTGCCTGATTAATGTAGGTACATTTCGAGTTCTTTTACAATGTATTTTTCAATGTGTACACAATTCATTTTTTATAAAAAATTAATAGTTAAGTATTTATAAAATTTAAAATAAAATATATTTCTAAAAATTAAAAACTTTTACTGAAAACCGCCAAAAACTGTAATGTTTTTTCAAACAAAAGATTTACCTTTGTTTTTTAAATTTTTAAACCAAATTAATCCAAGAAAACCTTTTCTTACATGAAAATTTTTGTTACTTCCTCGACACTTCGACACCTCGACACTTCGACACCTCTTTTTGTGCCTCGTTTGCACGCTGCTTCATATTGCTCATTGGCAACGATATTGGGTTTTCGCCTTGATAGGACTTTTTTATTTTAAAGAACCAAACAACTATTTTCAAGCAATATTAAAAATACCCAACTAACATGAATGACACCTCATTGTCACCTAAAACCCGCATCTCGATGGCAGCAGAGTTTAATATGTCGCCCCGTCAGTTTTCATCAAAAATCAAGCAAAGTGGGCTTACTATGCCCAATGGCGACATCATGCCAAAGCATCAAAAAATGATTTACGAATATTTTGGTTACCCTTTGGGCATCAAAAAAGAATGGTACGTTGATGTGTAGTGCAGGTTTATGCAGATATATGCAGATATATGCACATATTCGACCTTGTGGGAATGGTGTGTTGTGTTTAATTTTGTGCTATTATTCGAGAGCAGAAAATTAAGTGGAATAAAATAATTTTAAAAAAATAATATGATGCCAAAAGCAGATTTCTTAAAATATTCTCAATGGTTGTCTTCGTGGATAAATCAAAGAAATCTGTATCGGCACATCAGCAAATGGGTTAAGCGTTTCTTCATCTCGTTGTTGGGTCTTATTGGCATTGGTTTGTGTTTGCCGCAGGGATTTATGATTCCTGTTGAAAATGCCGTGCGAGGTAATTGGGATGAAGAAACTTTTTGGTACTACCCGTGGGGGCAGTCAATCGTACACAAAGGGGTGGATATTTTTGCTACTGAAGGCACAAATGTCTTATCCGCTACTGAGGGGGTCGTTGTGGAGGTCGGCAAAACGGGCAATGGTGGCAATATCATTTATGTACTCGGTCCGAAATGGCGACTGCATTACTACGCTCATCTCCAAAGTGTAGCAATCCATTTTGGCGCATGGGTATACAATGGTGAGGTGATAGGCACAGTGGGTAAGACAGGGAATGCCGCTATGACACCACCGCATTTACATTATTCCATACAAACGCTGCTACCGTATCCGTGGCGATGGGACGGCGATGTATTGGGTTGGAAAAAGATGTTTTATTTGAATCCGACTGATTACTTGGACGAAACGTGGCATTTACAGAAGCAAGAAGAACGAAAAGCCATTTTTATGGCTTTAGAAAAATGAAACAAAAATGCCCAAACGCTCTGGCAAGCATTCGGGCAAAGAATGAGATGATTCGTTTATCGAATTATTGACCCCGCAACAACTTTTATAACAAATCTTATTTCACCAACAAAATTAGTTAAAAATGGAAAAATTCCAAACGTTTAGGCATACAAAAGCGATGCTTTTTTGTGCGGCTTTTTTAGGATTGATGATTTTTGTGTTTATGGCTTGTCGAAATGAATTTACGATTGAGCATTCAGCGGAGGCAATCTCCCCGATTTCTGAAGAAATTCAAAATGCAAAGCAGTGGTTTAATGTCGAATTAGAAAAAACACATGCTACATTTTTTGCGAGTGAAACAATGCAAGGAATTATTGAGCCTTTATGGGAACAAGCAAAAAAGAACGGGAATAACGTTGAAACTCCTTTCTTTATTCAAAAACAAATGCTTTTCCCTACTTTAGGCGAAGGATTGAGTAGATTTGGTATATCTCGCCTTGTTGTTTCAAAAAAAAGTGGTGTCAGTCATGCTTATGTTTTTTTGATGTATCCATCTAAGGACTTTAAGGGAGATTTAAGGAAATTAGAGGCTACAAAATTTCAAGACCAAAAGTTTGATGGCATTATTCGGGTGTTGAATCTCAAAGGAGAAATAGTTGATGTTGTTCAAGTCATAAATGGTAAGATTGCTAAAAAACTTAAAGAACAAATTGTTGGTCGAGATGGTATTGCCTCACGAGAGTTTTGCTATATGACAATTACTTATGCCTGTGGTGCTGTGTGTGTAGGTGGCTATTGTGGAGAAGTCACTTGTAGTACTAAAACAATTGGTTATGAATGTGGAACTGACCCAGGTAACGGTGGTGGTGGAAATGGAGACTGCACGGGCAGTGATTGCGATTGTTATCCATGGATACCAGATTGTAACGGAACTGGAAATACTGGTTGTACAGACCCTAACCCTTGTGTGTGTGACCCGAATCGGGCGGAATGTGGGTGTCCAGAAAAAACTGGGCTATATGGCACATATCAGGTTGGTACAATACAACAATTATTCGGAAATATCAATGTTACATCAAGAATGACTAATGTTAGCTTGAAAACTGGTACTCATACAATAAATCAAAATCAATATTCATATCAACCCCTTGTCGGTACGTCATATTCATTTTCAGAAGCTAATGGAGTCTTTGATAATACATTCGAGGTGTCCTCATGTACTCGAAAAATAGAAGTTGGATATTGGGGTAATTATACCATTACTGAACAAATAACTGTTGGAGCATCAATAGTTCAAACAACTACAAGTTATCCATGGGGTGACTTTCATTATGATTGGACATTTAATTAATTAACATGAAAAAATATTAAAAAATGAAAAAAATAATTTTTATTAGCTTTTGCTTGTACCATATTACGGGTGTAGGGCTTAGTCAAAATACCACAAACCATTTGCAAAAATGGACACTTAATGAGGTTAAAAGTATGGTCAAAAAGTATAATCTTCAAGATAGTGTAACAGCAACAAAGAACAACGGATTAATGTATAAAGAGAAAGCAGAAATTGAAAGATGGGGCCAAAGTTGGGCTAAATCCATAGATGAAAGAGCGAAAATTACTACTTATTTTAAAGATACAGAAACAGTTAGGAATAGAGCAGACTACTTTAAACTACTTGATTCTTATCCTTCGATTAAACAGGTGCTTATTAAAAGTCATGGCGGAGAGATAGGTTTTCAAAAATACAAGGAAGTGTCATTAAAAACTCTGTGGCGTGTTTATCGAAACGACAGAGGCGAACTTGCATTCAGACCAGCAAGTAATCCAATTTCAGAAGAAGAAAAATATTTGGGTAAAAGGGTAGATACTTTACCTCCACAAAAGGAGTAAAACCCTAAATCATTCACATAGAAAGTCGAAACCAAAGCGGTTTCGGCTTTCTATTTAAAGCGTAAATACTGTGGCAATCAAAACATACCTTTTAGCATCTACTATTTTACTTTTGAACGATGCACACCCTTTCAAAAAAGACATAGAACAAAGCCTTGTTTTTTTGAAACAAGAAAAAACAACCATTTTACACATCAAAAACACCTCACATACTGAGGGGTCAGAAGCTTTGTCTATCGTATCACCCGAATTGATACGTTGGTCAGCCTTTCAAGACTTCATAGAAATCACAGCAAATGAAGCGTTATATATACAAAAGGGCAAAGAAGCAGCTAATTTCTCAATCGGTCATTTCCAGATGAAGCCCAGTTTTGTGGAGCAATTAGAGGCGTATGTGGCAACACACCCCGCTTTGTATTCTTTCAATTATGTAGTTATCAAAGACAAAACCGAAAAAGAATGTCGCCGGGAACGCATCGAACGGCTCAAACAGTTTGCGTGGCAATTGCGCTATGCACATGTCTATTGGTTGGTGGCAATGGATAAATTCAAACATCGGACGTTTAAAAACCCAAAAGAGCGCGTTCGCTTCTTCGCAACGGCTTACAATTACGGTTTTATGCGCCCCGAAACAGAAATTGAGGCATGGCAAAAAAAGAAAGCCTTTCCTTTCGGTACACAATACAACGGTGAACAAGTCGCATTTTCAGATTTAGCAGTCGAATTTTATGAAAAATATGCTGCTCAATTTGAGCATTAAATAAGACATACAACTAAGTGGCTTAATCCGTCTATTGCCCTCAAAAGCACGTAGGCGGATTTTTAGTATCCCCCTCAGTATATTTTCTAAAAAAAGTCACTTGTTGCCTGCCAGCGAGTGACTTTTTTTTTCTAAAACAAGAAACCCTGTAAGTATATTTATTGCATCAATAACAATAGTCCGTTAAGAACAGAGGGCGTGTGTTGTTAGGATTTGGGTAAAAAAAAGCAAAAAAAAAGGGTAAAATAGATAGCTTTGGACTTCGACATC
>JAYTUQ010000389.1:0-16810 GCA_043744455.1 Saprospiraceae bacterium
ATAAAGAATAAGTTTGATACGCTCTTCAATGAAAACGTCTTTGATAATGGGTTCTTTTTGAATCCTTGTGTAAATATCATCAGGTATAGCCAGATAAAACAGCCTTTCGGGTCTCAAAACTGCCAAAGCTTTGCGATAAATAATAAATTTACCTATCGCTGCGTACATAGCCGTAATGAATGAAGAATTGCCGAAAGTTTTGATTTCAACGGCAATTTTTTGATTGTTTTTTTCAGCACCAATTATTTTTTCAGCACCCAAATCAATGTGAATAGGGATAGTACCCATTTTGACAAAAAGCGGGTCGTCTGTTATGTTCCAACCATCTTTTTCTAAAGTTTCTCTAAAAAATTGGTGTGTTTTATCTCTTGCCATATTTTTTTTGCAAGTTATGCCATTACTCTAGCAAATATAAGCCATTTTCAAAAAAATTTGATAACGATATTGATAAAGTTTGGAATTCCTCTTCAAAAAAAACAACGGCTGACACGCACACACGCATCAGCCGTTTTCATTCTTAGAAAGTAACCCCCTCAGTCATGCTTTCAGTGAGCGCATTTTGCGCCATCACGCTTTGCGTGACTTGATGAAGCCAAAGGCATCATATTTTTATTAGTTTGTTCTGCTTTTTATCAAAGCAAAAACACGATAAAAAAAATACGATTACGCGACTTTCTCTACGAGTGCTTTTGCTTTTCCGAGCGTTCGACGTTTTCGTTCGCTGGGTCTTTTGCCGCCAATTTTAGCATATTCTTCCGATTCTTTGGTGTATTTTGCAATCACCGCATTGTTGAATCGGGTGCGTTTGTCATTAACCGCTTTGATTTTAGATTTAACCGAAAATCCAAATGTGGGTCAATGGATATCAAACCAGAAAGTTGTTCTTTTACTTTGTCTAAGGCAGACGAATTTATTACCTTCAAAATGAGAAATAAATGCTTACAATTTCAATCCAACCATGAAAAGTGGATTAGATGTGATGTCTCTGCCTTTTAATTGCCAACTCAAATCCAAACGCAAGAAGCGGAACAAACCAAAACCGATATTATCAATGCCAAAACCGATTTCGGTATAATTGCCCAATTCAGGTGTATTCAAATAAGCCAATCGAAAAACTTCTTTGAATCCTAATTTGCGAATCAACGGCAATTTGTCTAAAATAAAACCTTCGAAATGGTGTTGGGCATGAATCATTGCATAATTACCTGATGTGGAAAAGCGATAAAAAGGTAAGTTCATAAAACTGGTCATGTAATCACGCGGATTACCAAAACAGGTTTCGTTGCCATTAAAATGTTGGAAATCAATGAATTGCAAGGCTTGTTTATTTAAAAAACCACCGTATTCACCTTGCAATTCTGTATAACCCAACAAACCCATGCCGATTTTGTCTTGTTTGATATTGAATCGCATTTGGTCAAATTGAACACTGTTTGCATTGTTTAATTTAAAAGCCTTGCGATAAGACAATGAAAAATTAGGATAATTGGATGCTTCAATATCTTTATAATTCGGATACGTAGCATACTTTTGTGCAGGTGACCACGTGAGTTTTACATCTGCAAAAAGACCTTTGTTTTTACTAAAATTTACATTCGGTACGGGGTCATTGCTGTTGTATTCCTCATTCTTTTTGCGGAAACTGTATTCTGTATTAATACTGAGGGGGGTACGTAGGGCGTATTCAAAACCACCTTCGAGACGCAAACCATTGGCGACTTCTTGTCCAAAAGTGATTTTTGCATACGTTTTGTCATAGATTTTATAAACATGCTTTTTGTCGTATAAAGCGTAAAATTCGGCGACAATCTTAGAAATTGGATTGTTTTCATTGAATTGTACGGCAGTTTGACCGCCTTCAATTTTTAATTTGGCGTAATTGAAACGGTTAAATAAATACTCTCCTGAAGCGGCGACACGCCATTTTTTTTCTGCAAAACTATATGATACTGAGGGGTCAATTGTCACGCTCGATTTATAAGGTTTAAACCGTTCGCCAAATCTTTTTGAATAGGACATCAACGATGCAATGTTTAAACCTTGTACGGGATTAAAATTCACAACCGACAGCGGCGAACCGATTTTCAGACTCCATCTTTCCCATGAGTTATTGAAAGTATAACCTGTCAAAAGATTAAGGATGCGGAATTTATTGTTTTTGGCGTTGACCGAATCGAGATAAGATTTTGATTGATGCACTTCCTGAATAGAGTCTTTTTTAGTATAATCCAAACGTTCTTCAAGCGTTAAAGGAATTGGGCGCAAAGTATCCCAATGTGCCAAATCATTGTCGTTTTCACCTTTCGATGCTTTGAAAATTTCATTGCCGAAAAAACGCGGCGGATACTGAGGGGTCAAATCATAATTAGAAAAAACACCATTGAAACTGCCACCAATTTTAAATCCTAAAACACTGATTTTAAATTCAATAGCTTGCGACAACAAACGCCAAACTTTCCCCAAAGGCACATGATTTTGTCTCAAATAAAGCGTATCGAGAATTGGTTGTTGAATACTTTTACCTGTCACGTATAAATCCGTTTGATAGATATTCCATTGATTGTCAACAATATATATCGTGCCACCAAAAGTTGGGTCTTCTTTACGAATCGGTAAAACAGAAATTTTATAAATGGTATTTCCCGTCTCATCTTTAAATTGACCCGCCAAACGATAGCGATAATACAAGAGTGCATTGTCTGCAATCGGCGACAATATTTGCCGTCCAATTTCAATATGTTGATCATAAAAACTGAAATCAAAAAGCGTGGCGCGATTGAAACCAAAGCCATTGGAGTTACCACTTACCTTTGAGGAAATGAGTTCTTCTTTCTTTTTGTCGCCGTCCACATAGAGTTTAGAAATCGTTTCAGAGAGATACACAATGCCTTGCCGTGTATTGGTGTCCAAATTGCCGCCCAAATCGCCAATTTTACGTCCAAAAATTTTCGTCGGCGCATCCAATACTTTTTGAATGCCTTTGATATACACATCACAGGCATAAGATTTCACTTGGTCTCGATACGTTTTACGCAGCGCAATCGCTTGGCGGATAATGGGGTAAGCGGGGTCTTCAGCATTGGCTTTTACGACAACTTCTTGTAGTTCAAAGTCACTGGGTTTTAAAGTTGTATTTAGGGTTGTTTTACCTTTAATATGAGCCTCTACAATTTTTTTTTCATAACCAATGTATTGAAAGACAATGCGGTATGTGCCATTTGATAAGTCGAGCGTGTAATACCCCTCAGTATTTGCGGTTGTTCCGCGCGTTGTGCCTTCGATATAAATATTGGCAAAAGGCAACGGTTCGCCTTTGTTATCGGTGATGCGTCCGTTAAGTTGCGCTTGAAGAAATAAAGGACATGAAAGGCACGTAACAATGAGTAGAAAAAGTAATTTCATGTGGAAACGATGTTTAAGTTCTTAAATTGATGGCATAAACATAAGGGTTGGTTGTACAACCTGTTTACTTTTTAATGTTTTGGTTCACACAAAATTCGTGAAATTAGCGAAATTCGTGTGAGCCAAAAACATTGAGCATTTACTTCTTCTTTTTTGTTTGTGGTGCTTGTTGTTGTTTAGCCACCTCCTGTTGTTTCATGGCTTCGTCCAATTTTTGGCGGAAAAAGCTTTGTTTTTTAGGCTTTTTCTTATTGGCATCCAATTCTAAACGAACTTTATCATGGTCAATAATGTATTGTTTTGTCACAACTGTTTGAGCAATATTTAGAATATTAGAGAACAACATATACAAACTCAAACCTGCCGCATAGCTGTTAAAGACGAACATGAAAATGAGTGGCGTAAAATATTGCATATATTTCATCGCCGCAGGTTGTCCTGTCATATCTACATCTTTCATCGAATACCATGTGAAAACTAAGAGCGATAGACCCCATAACAAAGCAAATAAACTGACGTGTGCGCCATACATCGGGACATAAAACGGCAATTTCATGAATTCTTCATAGCCTGACAAGTCTTTTGCCCATAAAAAACCTTGTTGACGGAAATCTATCGTTGCAGGAAAGAAGCGGAACAACGCCATCCAAATCGGCATTTGAAGCAAAGTCGGAAAACAGCCGCCGAGCGGGTTGACACCATATTCGCCATACAATTTCATTTGTTCTGCTTGGACTTTTTGGGGGTCGTCCTTGTATTTTGCCTTCATCTTTTCGATTTCAGGTTTCAAAGCTGCTGTTTTGGCTTGCGAACGCAACATTTTATAGCTCAAAGGATATAAAATAGCCTTTACAAAAAAGGTCAACAATAAAATACAAATAGCAACATTGCCAATAATACCATGTAAGAAGTCAAAAATCGGACGAATGATCCAACGATTTACAGTACCAAGAATAGAACCCCCATAATCCACAATTTGATCCATACCGTTCTGATACGCATGTAAAATAGCAAAATCATTAGGACCTGTGTATATTTTCATTGAATAACCACTTGCCAAAGCATCCGCAGGGATTTCAAGACGCGAGGTCATTTTTTTCAAATCTTCATGAGTCAAAGGGTGGTGTTCAGTTTCAAGTATGGCAGATTTAAAACCGTTGCCTTGAGGTGCTATCAAAATGGAACTGAAAAACTGGTTACTATTTGAGACCCAGTCAATGTTTTTTCCATTCAGCTCAATTCTATCACTTTTTGTACCCGACAGATAATCGGGTGAACCTTGAGTTGTTTGGTAATGCAAATAAGAATAAGAAGACTCGTAATTAATATTTTTCTCTAATTTATCTAAGTTGTTTACCCAATTCAATTGAACCGATTTGGCATCAGACTTCATAAAAGTAGGCAAACCACTAAACTTAACGGTGTAATCCATTTCATAAGCCGAACCCAAAGTGTAGCGTTGTTCAAAACGCACTTGATCATTCAATAGGGCGCGAAAAATGATGGTATTGCCCGATATGGATGGGGTAAAATACATATTAGCAGTCGAAACCGACCCTGTGGGTGTATTTGCAGGAATATGGTAATCAAATTTATTTTTTGAATCTTCGAACAAATAAAGCGGCGTAACAACGTCTTCTCTTTTTTCGTTTTCAAGGATTCTTTTGAATTTTTTGAGTAAAACATTCTGAATACGTCCACCTTTATTCGTAAAAGTGACTTTCAAGTCCTCATTTTCTAAAACGGATAATTGCTCTGTGCCAACAGCTAAGGCACTGAAATCACCCATTTCATTGGATAACTGCACTCGTTTTAAAGAGTCGGATACTGAGGGGGCGACAACTGTCGCAGGTGCATTAGCGATTTGCAAACTGTCATTTGTTCTTTGGACGCTTGCAGTCGAATCTTGTATTCGTTGTTTCAGTATCTTTTCTGCTTCAGATGGTGCGGTGAACATATTCCATCCAAGTAAAATGAGCAAAATTAACACCATGCCAATCATGGCATTTTTATTGTCTTGATTCATCAATGTTTAAATTTTTATCAAAAAGTAAGTCGTTTGGTCTTGCAAAATGAATTTCGCATCACAAAGCGGCGCAAAAGTACAAAGTTTGCCAATCTTAACAGGCATTTATGACTACTTTTTCCAATAACCAGTAACTATTTCAACTTCGCCCAATCTACTTCATTAAATGATGTAAAAACAGAATCGGGGATGCTGCGATAAACGCCCATCGGTACCATTGAACGATTTTCACCGCGACTGACTGACAACATAATATTGCCTAAAGCGCGGTAATCTTGCCACGGTGTACTCATTGTTGGTTTGTCATTCGTTGCTTTTGCATAATAATCCCACTGAACGACTAAATGGCTTGAAGGATTGACATAAACATGGTATTTGTTCTCAGGCGTATTGCCAACCCCTTTGAAAGTCATTTCAACGACTTCACAATCAACCCCTAAAGCATTTTTTTGCGAACCGACATACTTCAATGTCACGCCTGAATCCTTCATTTTGAAAGGCATAACGAGCCAATACGCATCGTTTATCCAAGTGCCTTTGCCGCGTTCGAGGTATTTTTTAACAGAATCGGGTTGTGTCAATTCCATACCATCCTTCCAAACGCGCCCCGTCATAGTTTTCAAATCCAAACATATTTTCATATCGTTTTTCAAGAAATCAATGCGTACTTTTTCTTTCGTTTTGTCCCAAACCAACATGCGGTTACCGAAAAAAGTCCACTTAATATAACGTGTCATATCCCAAGCATAACGACCACCGGAGGCTTTCATCACATCATCAGCAATCGCAATCGCTTTTGCATCAGATCCCTCAGTATTGAAGCCTGGCATGGGTGTATTTGGTACGTCTTTATTGACAAATTTTTGTGAAGATTGGCAAGCGATTATGCCACCTAAAAGGATGAAAGCAATGATTATTTTGTTCATTGTTAAATAGATTCTGTTTTATTTTTTGTTTTATAAAAATGATTACCATATTTTCTTTTTACCACTTAATCCCAAAACACCCAGCAAACCACGTGTGACTTCCCTAATAAACGTATTACTAACCTGTTTCACAAGTGGGTTTTTCATTGCTTTTTCAACAAATGTCGGTTCTTCCTTTTGAGCACGACTGCTACTACTCGGTGCGGGTTGTGCGATAGCGGCTTGGTTGAGTTTGGCTGTTAACATCTCAAACGCCGATTCTCTATTGATAACTTCGTTGTATTTTTTAATGATTTTTGACCCCCTCAGTATTTCCTCAATTTCATTGTCCATGAGCACATCCATACGCGATTGTGGTGGGCGCAACATCGTATGAACCAATGGCGTAGGAATGCCTTTTTCATTCAAAACGGTAATTAATGCTTCGCCAATACCCAATTCAGTTAAAAGCGTTTCAACATCATAATATTCTGTCAAAGGATAGTTTTGCGCCACCAAACGTATATTTTGACGGTCTTTGGCTGTAAATGCACGCAAAGAATGTTGCAATTTCATACCCAATTGGCTCAAAACAGCATCCGGAATATCTTGTGGATTTTGTGTGCAAAAATAAATACCAACCCCTTTTGAGCGAATAAGTTTGATAATGGATTCTATTTGATTGAGCAATGCCTTCGATGCTTCGTTGAAAACCAAATGCGCTTCGTCAATGAAAATACACAATTTGGGTTGGTCTATATCGCCTGCTTCGGGAAAAGTGGCATAGATTTCAGCCAATAATTGCAACATAAAGGACGAAAAAAGCTTCGGACGGTCTTGAATATCGGTCAAGCGAATGATGCTGATAATGCCACAACCATTATTATCCAAACGGCAAAGATCATCTACTTCAAAACTGCGTTCGCCAAAAAAAACAGTTGCACCTTGTTGTTCGAGTTCAATAACGCGTCTTAAAATAGTGCCCGTTGTCATACTTGAAATATTGCCGTAATCTGCTTTTAGTTCGTCTTTTCCATCATTTGTGAAGTAATTTAACACTTTTTTGATGTCTTGTAAATCCAAAAGCGGCAAACCATTGTCATCACAATATTTAAAAACGACCGCCATAACGGATGATTGGGTATCATTTAATCCTAAAATTTTAGAAAATAAAACAGGACCAAATTCAGAAACCGTTGCGCGTAAACGCGCACCTTTTTCTTCTGACAGCGTTAAAAACTCAACAGTACTATTTTTGGGCATATAAGAAATCCCTATTTTATTGGCTCTTTCATACAGTTTATCGTTTTCATCACCTTTAGCGGCTACGCCCGACAAATCGCCTTTAATATCCATCAATAAAACAGGTGTCCCTTTTGCAGACAATTGTTCTGCTAAAATTTGTAAAGTTTTTGTTTTTCCTGAACCCGTAGCTCCTGCTATCAAACCGTGCCGATTCATAGTCCTCAATGGAATACTAACTTTTGAACCAGTCATCACGTTACCCTCAATCATAGCACCGCCTAATTCTATAAAATCGCCTTTGAATGTGTAACCTTCTTTAATATGGGCTATAAAATTATCTTGTTTTGCCATCGTTTAAGTATTAATTTTATAATTGAAAATGTGAAGAACAATCTTCTAAATTGTTATGAGTGTTTAGATTGCGCGCAAAAGTAAAAAAAATAAGTTGGAATACTGAGGGGGGCATTTTTTTATCATTTGGATTGTTTTTCTTTGTCATTCTTTCTACGATATTCAGAATACGTTATGAACCCATTTTCATCCGTCGTAAAATGAAAATAACTCTGCACTGAGGAGGCAATTATTGTAAATCGAAGTGTCGAAAGATGGGTGTGACGTGCATTAAACGCCTATCTTTTCACTCCGACGTTCAAACAACAATGTATCTCGCCAACGTCCATCTGACATTTGACCAACCCTTTCGCGGTATCCGATACGGCGAAAACCTGATTTTTCATGCAGTTTTACACTACCCAAGTTTTCGGAAAACAAACCTGCTTGTAGCGTCCAAATGCCGTTTGCTTCTGATTCAGATATGAGTTTATCCATCAACAAACGACCAATGCCTAAGCCACGTGCGGTTTCTAAAACGTATATACTTAATTCTGCAACACCAGCATACACACACCTGCCCGACACAGGTACGAGTGCTGCCCATGCGACTACTTTTCCTAAATCTGACCCCTCAGTATTTTCTGCCACCAAACGACCATAAGGCAAATGATCCTTATCCCAAACTGCCCAATCGGGTGCTGTGGTTTGAAATGTCGCGTTTCCAGTGGCAATACCCTCATTATATATGTGTGCGACAGCTGCATAATCGTTTGGCAGCATGGGTCTGATATTAATATTCATTGATTGATTTATTTGAATTCACGTTTTAAAGATAATTAACAACAACGCGCAGTCGCCAATGGCAATGTTGCAAATGTCGTTTCAGCTACAGCCAATTCTTTAGGTGAACAGCCACACGCCGACCCCTCAGTATCAGATGCCGTTTTAAGGTCGTAACGCGGATCATTAAACTCGGCATCTTCATGGAAATAATAGATTTCCCATTCGATACCGTCAGGGTCGCTAACCCAAAACTTGTCTTGTTTAGCATAACAACAAGACACGCCAATTTCTTCAACGAGTTCTAAACCTTTGGTTTTGGCTTCAAAAAAGCGGCGATACATTTCGTCTTGGGTTTCCACTTGAATACCGATATGACCAAAGTTAGCGTTCACTTTATCAGGACTTTCGATAAAGGAAATGATTAAACTTGGCGCATCAAGAATATATTTGGCATAAGCAGTACGCACCTTTGTCGGCTCTTGACCGAAGAATATATTGTAAAATGTGACTGTTTTTTCTATGTTAGAGACATAAAAACTGGTGTGCATACGTGGAAAAGGATTTTTTGACATAATTCATAATTCATAATTATCTAAGAAAAATGTTCCGTCATCTAAAAAGACAACGGAACAATCAAGCATTTTAGGAGTTAGCAGCAACCGCCACCTGTGGTCGATGTACCACAACATCCTGTGCTTGTTTGACAACAATCTGAATTTTTCATTGCATAAAATTTAAAATGTGAAAGAATAA
This sequence comes from Saprospiraceae bacterium, assembly GCA_043744455.1. Lineage (GTDB taxonomy): Bacteria > Bacteroidota > Bacteroidia > Chitinophagales > Saprospiraceae > JAAFJT01. Next base: position 9,448 of record JAYTUQ010000389.1, read on the forward strand.
TGTTTAAAATGAAATAGAAATGATAAAACAGGAATCAACAACAGCCGTCTTTACAACAATTCGTTTGCTCAAAAAATAGATTGAGCATTTTGCTGACTTGTTCAAAGGCTTCCCAATTGATGCAGTAGCATGACTTTGCGCCTTCCACTGTTCCGTCTATCAAACCCACTTCTTTTAATTCTTTTAAATGCTGGGACACCGTGCTTTGTGCCAAAGGCAAAACTTCAACGATTTCACCGCAAATACAGCTTTGGCGTGTTGCCACTTCTTTCAATATTGCCACGCGTGCGGGGTGGCTAATGGCTTTTGCAAACGCGGCAATTGCTATCTCGTCGTCCTTAAATTCTGCTTTTTTACTGAATGCCATTGTCTCTATTTTTAATTATATCGCAAATATACGATAGAAATTTTAATAATCGCAAATATACGATTAACTTTTTTTAAATTATTTTTCTGAAAGGGTAGAAGAAGCGTAAAATTTTGCTTCTTTGCTACTCGTTTAGACCTATTGGATTGTCTGAAAAATAATCGTAAGGCATTGTAATTAATGGTTTTACACTTTCCATTAACTTACATTCCTTGTATCACTAAAATATAATTTTCTTTTTAACCGTAGCAGAAATATAAGATTATGTAAAGTTTTTAAGAAATTTATAGATTCTTTAGTCTTAAATCAAATACATAATGTTATCTATTTGCTACTCTTAACAGGTCATCTAAAAACCTAAATATCCATGTTGTTTTTTCAAAAAAAGATTGATAAACCATCTCATATGTGCTATTTTCAAGCATCCAAGCACTTAAAAAGCTCAAAATATCTCTTTATTTTAACCTTATTCCTCATGGTAGCCCCCCTCAGTATGTCGGCACAAAAAAAGCAAGAAAATCCTTTTCGTGCTAGCAAATTGGGCGAAGAAGCGATGGCATTACACATTTCTGGATTTGCGCCCTTGGGTTATGTTGGCGGAAAATTAGGTGTAGATATTCCCTTTAAAATCATTGAAAAGCGAGGTTTTAAAGGTTTTAGAGCAGGAAGAAACTTCATAGAATGGTATATTTCTTTTGAAGTGGGACTTATGCACCGCATGAATGATTTTGAAAATTTCTCGGCATCCGTTGAATTAACCTACCGCCGACTCAGTGGCATCAATGGTTGGTTTTGGCAAGTCACACCGATTGGTGTCGGTGCCAATTATGTCATTCCGCCTTTTGGAACTGAAATAGCTGCACCTTCAAGTGGCATTACAAGTCATTCATTGCTTGAAAAAAAGTGGTATGTTACCCCCTCAGTATCTTTGGGTTTTGGGCGTGATTTTGCACTAAATAAAGGGCGACGCACGGGTTTTCCTATGGTGATTTATGGAAAAATAGGCATCGCTTCCATGTTACCTTACAAAACTTTCGGCTATCTTGTGCCAACCGCAGAGTTGGGTTTTGGTTATCGTTTTTCGGGTTTAGCGATAGCGACACGGCAAGTGCGACGGAGTTAAACTATAGCACCTTTCCAAAAGTTTTTAACTTTTGGAAAGGTTGTACTTTATTCATCTAAAAATTCAACACCGCATGAAAATATTCTTAAAATCCATCCTCGTCGTCGCTGTACTTTTGGGCATCATCTTAGGCTATGTCCGTGAAGTACCTTATTTTTCAAATACATTTGAGATTCGTTACTTATTTTTTCGATTTGCCTTGTTGGGTATATTGATAGGCATTTTGATTGGTTGGCTGTTAACCAAAAATGCAACAGACAAAAGCGACCGCCTGCCAATTATGTTGTTTTCTATTATCGGTGCATTGGCTGTTTTTCCTTTATTAGGCGTCAATACCAACCATTCATTCGCCAAAAATGACCCCCTCAGTATACAAGTCATTTTTCAAAAAGAAGAACCTTTGAGAACAAGTCGCTTTGGTGTGGCTAAAACTACCACACTGACTGTGGATGCTTTTTATCTTTATTTCGTCAAGGCGGGTGAAGTAGATAGAATTCGCACTAAAACCCAAAGTTTTCGCCATGTTGCGCCAGGTCAAGAAATAGAACTACCCATTAAACATGGTTTTTGGGGTTTTAATTTTGTAGATGTTCTTTAGGAGAATGATGAATCTTTTGAATGATGAACCGCAATTTTGCTTATTGGATTTTGGTAAATAAAATTAGAATATTAAAAAGTGAAACCCTACATTCGCATTTATCATTTAACATACAAAACGATTAATCATTCGTAACGCATTATCCTTTATGACCATCTTACACATCAGTGCAGAATGTTATCCCGCCGCTAAAGCAGGCGGTTTAGGCGACGTCGTAGGCGCATTGCCAAAATACTTGAACAATGCAGGTGTCAATACTGCTGTCATTATGCCCAAACATCGGACAAAATGGCTTTTAAATCAAACTTTTGAAACTTTGATGGAAGGTACGGTGCGTATCGGTTGGAATTGGCAGCCTTATAGTGTCGAAAAATGTTTGAATGATACCTTGGGTTACGATTTATATGTCGTCAATGCGCCTCAATATTTTGATAGGTCGGGCATATATACGGATGCCTCGGGTGTCGGATTTAAAGATGAAGTCCAAAGGTCATTACTCTTTCAACAAGCTGTCATACATTGGGTCATGGCTATGCCTGAAAAACCCAAAGTGCTTCATTGTCACGACCACAACACGGGTTTGCTGCCCTTTATGATTCAATTTTGTCCCGAATATGAGTCTTTGGCAGCCCTAAAAACGGTCTTTACGATTCACAACGGACAATATCAAGGCGCATTCAGTTGGCGTGACAACCAGTTAATGCCTTTTTATCGCGCCGAAGCCAATGGTTTACTCGATTGGGAAAATACCATAAATCCTATGGCATCAGCAATCAAATGTGCATGGCGGTTCACTACGGTCTCACTCGGTTATCTCGAAGAATTAAAAGCCAATAGCGGCGGTTTAGAGTGGCTCATCAACAACGAAGCGTCAAAATCGGCGGGCATACTCAATGGTATTGATGCTCAAGTTTGGGATCCTGCGATTGACCCGATGCTTTCCGCCAATTTAATGGATGATCAAGTGGATGTTTTTAAAGATAAAAACCGCGAAGCCTTGATTCGTATGTTCAATGTCACACCCGAATTTCCCATTATTACCTTCATTGGGCGTGCAGTGGGTGAAAAGGGGGCAGACCTTTTACCTGCCTTGTATGAGAGTTATCTCGAAATGGGCGGCGCAGCCAATTTCCTTTTCTTAGGTACAGGCGACCCCTCAGTAACAGACGCTTTAATTCGCTTGGCAATGAAATATCCCAAACAAATGGGCGTAATGGTCGATTATAATGAAGCTGTGTCGCACAAACTATACGCAGGTTCTGACTTCCTCATCATGCCGAGCCGTGTAGAGCCTTGTGGATTGAACCAAATGTACTCATTGCGTTATGGCACAGTGCCGATTGTGCGCGCCATCGGCGGTTTGCGGGATACCGTAACGGATATTTCTGCGCCTACAGGCGGTTCGGGTATTCGATTTGATGAATTTTCGTTATCAGCTGCCATGACCGCACTCCATAGGTCTATGCGTCTTTGGTGGGACGACAAAAGGGGTTTTATGGCATTGCGCCGTCGCATCATGAAAATTGATAACTCTTGGGAATATGCGACACAGCAATACATTCATTTGTATGAACTTGATGAAGAAGAATCGTAGTCTTCATAGAGATATTTGATTCACTTACACGAAGCGGTTGTCTCAAAAAGCTTCAGACAACCGCTTCGTCTTTTTGCTGAGTTTTACAAGGTATAAAGGGCTTTCCTATAAAAATAGCTGAGCAGTTACTCACTGTTTTTTGCTTCGCAAAAAAGACGTGTCCTGAGAAAAATCTATCAGGGTGAAGTTCATTTTCTAAGAAAAATCAAAGATTTTTCTTAGAAAATGAACTTCACCCTAAAAAAAAACTTCTTTGTACGCTTTTCGAGCGCAGCGATGAGCGCATTTTGCGCCATCACGCATTAGGCGTGAGAAACAGTGAGTAGCTAAGAATATAAGGATTTTTAACTTTTTCCGTCTACTTATACCTTTTGACCATAATTAATTGATTATCAGCTTATGTTTGCAGAGATGTTGAAGCCGTAACAACTGACATTATTTCAACTCAATTTTATCAATCAACAATTTAAAATCTTCTTGTTTTTTATTGCCAATTAAAAAAGCAATCTCTTCGATGCCATCGCTTGAAAAATTGGACATGTCAAGTTTCCGACCTCTGAAAGTTGGGTACATCTCTTTCAATGGTATGTCTAAATCTTGCCATTTACCAAAAGTTGCAAAAGGCATGATGAATGAATAATAATGGTTCGTTTTGTCTTTTATTCTCACTTGATAGTCTTTGCCATCTCCTTTTAGTTTAACCCTCATGTGGCTGTTGGCATCAACGTTTATTTTATTAAATTGATAGCGTACAGATGAAAATCCACCATTGTTATCTAAAGAAATATGCCCCTCAAACAATCCAAAACCTTCTGGACTTAATGCAAAGCGACCCAATGACCTACCGCCCATGACAATGTCGTCCACAATTCTCCAGTCTTGTATATCCGCGTTTTTGTTAAAATCAAAAATGATTTGAGTATTCATTGTTGTGATTGAAATAAGTAAAATTAATAGGTATTTCATTGTCTTTATTGTCGTAAGTAGCTTTTAATCAAAATATCATCAATGACCGATAACAGCGCCATTCTTCGTTTGTTTATTTATTATCGTTATAGTTCATGCACTTACTGTGTCAACGAGAACGGGGAGGTAATCAAAAAGTATATTTTCATTTTATTTTGTCAATTGTTCAATGTTTACTGAGGGGGTCGTTTTACAATGACCGCACAAAGCTCAAATATGCAAAAGTCTTTTCAAAAAATAGTATCTCCAACGGAACGCACTATTGATTGCCATACTGCTGTTTCGCGTGCATAAAAAATGATGATATTCAAAAATAATACGACCGTTACAACAGTATATGGCACTGGATTTCTCTTCTTCAAAATATCATTTTCTAAAAGCAAAGCAGTCACTATAACGCCAAGATATAAAGGGATAAAAAATTCGTAGGGTTCAATATTTCCAAAAATCTGTAGCAAAAGTCTGTTTAGAATAGCTGTCAGCATAATAAATGAAGTGCCAATCATATATCGCTTGTGTTTAAAGACTTCTTTTTTATTGACAATTGCAAGCGAGTAGAAAAGCAAAAAAATCAGAGGAGTAATAAAGTTTAGTGCTTGTATGTAAGCTATATCTTTAAACGGTACTTTGCCAACCGAATTAAGATAATTCAGCCTTGTTGCCAAGAACATAGAAATAAGCATTAATGGCGCTATGAAATAAGAAATTTTACCAATAAGCCTGTGTGTTTTGTATTTGCCTCTATAAATCAGATAAGGTTGAATCACCAACATCATCACCCATGAAACCATTAAAGCGCCATGAATATGATGTGTCCAGTTAAATTCCTTAAAATCGGGAAAATATTGTAAGTACGTGTGGTGAAAGGCTACTTGCAAGAGGATGAATAAAAAAACCATTGCAATGAAAAAAGCTTTGGCTGTAACGTCATACAATTCATTTTCCTGTTTCATTTATTCTTAATTTTTAGTGAGCGTCTTTTATACTCAATTGAAAATGATTTGCCTAAAAAAGTAAACTCAAATTATTGGTAACCAGTGTTTTATATTTTTCACTTTTAGTTTTTCACTTTTCACTTAGTATAAGCTGACGCACAACGCTCTGATATGCTAAAGTCTTGTCGTACTTTTTATATTGTTGATTACAAACAGAAGTGAAGATAACAATTCTTTTATTTCACCCCGATTTTGTGTATTTCTTCCGAGCCGCCGTTCGTTTGTTTATTCGATGGTAGGTGGTTGCCCATCGCGTTCTTTTTGCCAAGGAAACTTTCCTTCGATTTCTACTTGTATCGATAAGCTCAAAAATGTTCTGATAAGAACAATAACTGCTAGGATTAATACTCTTTCCATTGTAGGTTCAGTGGATACTGTGGCAATTATATCACCAGCTAATAAAATCTCAAGTCCTAAAAGAATTCCTTTGCCTAATTCCCGCCTGAGAAATTTATAATTGCGCGGCTGAATATTTTGAAGCGTAAAAACAAATCTTGTCAACGCTATCAAAACACCAATAACAATTGTTGCCACGCCAATGGCTTCTATAGCTCGTGCCGTGTGACCAATATATAATTTAATGACATCCATAAAATCGGTTTTACAGTAAACGATTCATAAATTTACCAGTCAGTTTATTTTTACGACGTGCGTTCGGAGATTAAAAATAAAAAGAACGGTGCGTTTTCATTTTTTTATTTACGTCTAAGACAGGCATTATAGTATGTGTCGCGTCTGGAGACGCTTACAAGCGAGCGTTTTTTTAAGAGTTATTGCCAGCGAGTTTATACACGGAGAACCAAACTTTGATTAACCACAAATGTGTCTGCGGAGCACTGAACCGCCACTTTTGCCAAACCGCTGTTAGCGGTAGTTATTTTTCAATGTCCGAATATTTTTTGTAAATTGCTCTATATCCAAACATACGTCCGATAGGACCTACAACATTCATTAGAAATTTTTGTAGTCCTTGTGGAATACTTGCAAGATAACTTTTGCTGTCCAAGTATTTTAATGTCACTAATTCTTGAACTAATCCTGCTTTTCCATTCGGCATTTTTCCATCAATTGTAAGTCCTATAATATTTTCTAATAAGTAATCAAAGTCCAATGCCGGTGTAACAGATTGAATAAAAACAACGGGCTCAGTGTCATTATTATAATGATTGTGTGGCTTGTTTTTCGGTAGAGTAATTTTGTCCCCCTGTGCCAAAATTTGTTTCTTGCCTTCCAGTAATATTGTCAACTTGCCCGAAACAACTTCGAAATGTTCGTCTTGTAATGCATGGTAATGATTAGGAACTAATTCACCTTTTGATTTAAGAATCATTTTCACGGCAACTCTTTCGCCATTGGTGTCTTTAGCTGTTTCTAAAAATTCATAAATGTCTCCAGTGTTTGGATTGCTTAAAATTTGTCCTTTTGATGGCATATTGTTTTTTTATGTTGTGAATTTAAATTGTTAAAGTCAATTTTCTTTATCTCAATTTTTGAAGTGTCTCTATTGTTTGTCGTTGTTATAATTACCCCCAACGAACAGAGCTTGGCATTGTTGGGAGATTTGAAAATCGTCCGCCCGGAACTGAAGCCCAATTGAAGAACTAATGATGAAGATAACAACAAAAAGCTAAATTGAAAAACGTCAAGCCGGAACTGAAGATGCCATGTTGCTGAAGTTGAAGTTACAACGTCCTGCCCCAATAACGCCAAACCCCATGTT
>JAYTUQ010000390.1:0-1094 GCA_043744455.1 Saprospiraceae bacterium
CATGCAGGAGAACCAGCCCTTTATCATTTTTCTTTGAAAGCCGTCTAATAATGGTTTGATGAATATCTTTAAAGTCGTCATTGTAATTATCTTCAATACATAGTTTTGGTTTGGATATTTGCAATGATTTTGTATCAATACCACGATTAGTAGCGACAAGCAGGGATATTTCAGGTTTCCGTTTTGCTTTCCTTTCTTTGAAGTTCTTAATCCCGGTTATAACTGTTTCAACCTTTGTCATATCTGTTTTTCGGAAAAGAAATCTAACAGTAGAACAGTTTGTATCAAAATCCACCAGTAAATCATCGTAGAGGATATAAAATATATCGTCTAATTCTGCCGTCTTACTTCCTTTGTAATACCTTTTGTCAAAGTAAAGGTCCTTGATTTCCATTCTGTATGCTTCTGCAAACCATTTGTTAGCTTTTTTGCAATCAATTTTTATTTCATTAATGAAATTTGGGATCGCATTAAAGTGTGCAAGAAACAAAGTGAATTCATTCAAGTACGAGCCTTTCCTTTCGGCAAATACTTCACTTAAAGTCATTTTTGAAGATGTTTTTTCAATTCCAATTGCGTTGGCTTTTAGTTCGTTTAGGTTAATTGTTTTTGACCCCATACTTGTTATATTTTATGTTCAGTGTCAAAAGTAAAAAGTACGAACGCCAAACCGTGTCGCTGATAAAAAAGATTTTAAAGTGATACTGATTATTTTGAAGTTGTCTGCAAATTGTTAAAAAGTAGCTTTTGGTTAGACTTGTCCTATGTCTGCCGAATTTGAGTAGTGTTGCCAATAGGGTTGCAGGTAACAAAAGAAGTACTGGAATTAAATTTCCGGATATGAATAGCAGGGAAAGAATTGAATAAAATATTAGAGGCGTCCTTTATGGAACGCCTCTTTTTCTTTTTGAAAAATTAAAATTTATTTATAATTATGTCCCGACAATTTATTGACCGTAATAAAATTTTTTATCTATTTCAATCCATTGATAATCGCCACAAACTCAGGTGCAATTAACGAAGCGCCACCAACCAATCCACCATCAACATCCGGCTGACCAAAAATTTCTTTTGCATTGGCAGCTTTTACGCTT
>JAYTUQ010000391.1:0-4258 GCA_043744455.1 Saprospiraceae bacterium
AGAGTATTTTCCCGATTGTATCAATGCGTTATTATTCAAGGCTGAGACAAAGAAAAAGCAGTTTGAAAGATTGATGAAGCAAAGAAGTATAACCAACCCGTCAGTATTGAGGCAACAAAAAGACGGCAAAATACTATGGGAAGAAATGGCAGGGCTTTATGGAAAGATACATAAATTAGGTTATCGCACCATGCCCGAAAAAATGTATGTAGATTGGCTTGTTTCACTTAAAGCAGAAAGAGAAAAGTATAATAATAAGCAAGTGACGGAGATGAATAATGAACTCCGTAATAAAAGTAAGAAGAATTAATAAAAGACTTGCTTAACATTAAGAAAAATAACTGAATATTTGTCATTTATCATTTACCAATAATCATTTATCATGGCTGATTTCAAATCTGAATCCTCTCTTCCACCACCGACAAAATGGTCTGTTCGCTCAGACAAACATGAACTGTGGTCAAGACGTATGTGGCGCATATTTTACGGTTGTTTGACCGTTTTATTTCTTTCAATCATTACGTTTTCATTTTTGACACCTTCGTTTAAGAAGTTAGAAGATCCTTCTCTAAATTTAGCATCAGAAGTGTTAGCAGGCAATGATACCACCGTCATTGGGCGTATATATGTGCAAAACCGCGCCCCAGTTAACTTCAATCAACTGCCCAAACATTTGATTCAAGCTTTAATTTCGACGGAAGACAAACGGTTTTATGACCATGCAGGCATTGACCCCGAAGCCTTAGCGCGCGTCGTAAAAGGTGTTTTTTTAGGTCAACACCAAGGCGGCGGCTCTACTTTGACGATGCAATTGTCTAAATTGCTGTATAGTGACCGTGATTTCAAGAATATGAATTTTATGGAAAAGGCTTTTGGGTATTACTACCGAAAACTGAGCGAAATGATAACTGCAGTAAAATTGGAACGTGCCTATACGAAAGAAGAAATTTTAACAATGTATTTGAATACCTATGATTTTGGGTATAATGCGCCTGGTATTCGTGCGGCATCAGAAGTTTATTTTGCTAAATCACCAGATCAATTGTCCCTCGAAGAAGCCGCTACATTTGTTGCTATGTGTAACAATTCATCGTTATTCAACCCTGTGCGTCGTAATGAAAGGACTCGCCAAAGACGCAACTTAGTGCTTGATCGCACGCGTGACGCAGGTTATATCAAAAATACAACATGCGAAGCGGCTAAAAAAACGCCACTGGATGTATCTCGATTTAAAACACAATCCCACAACGATGGCATGGCAACTTATTTCCGCACCGTTTTAGGCGAAGATGTCAAACGAATATTAAAAGAACGAGGAATCACCAAATCTGATGGTTCATCTTATGATGTGTATCGCGATGGTTTGAAAATTTACACCACCATTGACCCACAAATGCAACAAATGGCGGAAGAAGCTTTGCAGGAACACATGAGAGTGTTGCAAGCAAAGTATTTCCGAGTGTGGCGAGGCAAAGACCCTTGGACGTACAAAGAAACTGAAACCACCGATGATCAGATTCGCTATCGTTTGGCAACGCTGGATGCTCAAATTCGCAATTCTGACCGTTACCAATTAATGAGGGATAAAATTTTAGATGACATTACCCAAAAAATTGAAAGTAATTTTGAAGGTTTTACACTCATGGATTCCGATATTATCAATATGTTGCGTGAAGAGATTAAAAGAGGACATATTGATGGCATGTTGAAAACCAACAGTATCGGAGCGTCACGTGCCCAAATTTTACGCCAAATTTTGTCAGGTGATTATTGGAAAGAGTTGCGCAAGCGTTGGAATGCACTACAAGTACAAGTAAAATCCGATTTTAATAAGCCTGTAAAGATGAAGGTTTTTGCTTATACAGCATCTGGGGAGAGAGATACAACAATGTCACCTCTTGACTCTATTCGCTATCATAAAATGCACTTACAATTAGGCTCTTTGGGTGTTGACCCAACAACTGGATTTGTGAAATTTTGGGTTGGCGGTATTGGTCACAAATATTTCCAATATGATCATGTGCGTTCTGATAGACAGGTGGGTTCAACATTTAAGCCTTTTGTCTATGCGGCGGCGGTTGACTTAGGTATATCGCCTTGCAAAACAGTGCATGATGTTGCGCAAACCGTTAGTGTTGGAGAGGGCAGTTTTGGCTTATCAACTTCTTGGACGCCTAAAAATTCTGGAGGCTACTCCGGTGAATATCTCACGCTTTGGGATGCTTTAAAAGAATCAAAAAATACAGCTTCTGTTGCTTTATTAAAAGAAATGGGTTCGACGACCCGCATTCGAGAAATTGTCAATGAATTGGGTATTCCTGTTGATGCTAAATTCTCAAACGGACAGTTGCGCGTGCCGCGTAATCCCGCTATTGTACTGGGTGCGGTTGACTTACAAGTGTTGGAAATGGCTGGCGCTTATTCTGCATTTGCCAATCAAGGTATGTTTGTCAGACCTTTATATATTCGCAAAATAACCGATAAAGGTGGACGTGTTTTATACCAAGGTATTCCAGAAACCCGTCAAGCATTGCCCAAAAATGTGGCATATGTTATCTTGCGTATGTTGAAATACAATATCAAAGCAGCCCCTGGCGTCAATACGCTCAAATCTGATGTGGGTGGTAAAACAGGGACGACCAACGATTATCGAGATGGCTGGTTTATGGGTGTTGCACCTCGATTGGTTGTTGGTACTTGGGTCGGTGGGGAAGACCAATGGATTCGTTTTTTGACAATTGCAGACGGACAAGGTTCTGCGATGGCACGACCATTTTATTCGAAATTTATGGCTAAATTAGAAAGTGCCAACCTGCGTTCATACGATTCCAGTATTCGCTTTACGCAACCTGAAGGCGATTTAGGTATTGTCTTAGATTGTTCGCAATATCAGGAAACACATCCTTCTGGCATTCCTACTGAATCCGTGCCGTCAGAATTTAATCCAAATCGTTTCCAAGATGAAGAACAGCCTTCCAAAAAGCCAGCACCGAATGCAGCAGGAAAAGTACCGACTGCTACGCTACCAAAGAAAAAACCTAAAGCCCTTGACGACGGTTTTGGCGGTTAAATACTGAGGGGGGTATTTTTAGCTAAAATCTTAACTTTAAATACAATAAAATTTAGGACGTTTAGAAGATTTTTAAAATTTGCTAAACGTCCTGAAGTTCATAATTCTTTTTGAATAAAAATTCACAAGCAAATCAAAATGGCTGAAAAGCAGATTTCAACCAAACATCTACTGGGTATCAAAGATTTGAATGCCGATGATATTCATTATATCTTCGAAACAGCTGATCAGTTTATCGAAGTTATCAACCGTCCTATCAAAAAAGTTCCTTCTTTGCGCGACATTACCATTGTCAACCTTTTTTTTGAAAATTCAACTAGGACGCGCATTTCTTTTGAGTTAGCAGAAAAACGTTTGTCCGCTGACGTGCTTAATTTTTCTGCATCCGCTTCTTCGGTCAAAAAAGGCGAAACCCTACTTGATACCGTCAATAATATTTTAGCCATGAAGGTGGATATGGTGGTCATGCGCCATCCTGCGCCAGGGGCGCCCCATTTTTTAGCATCTAAAATCAATGCGAATATCATCAATGCGGGCGACGGAACGCATGAACATCCGACCCAAGCTTTGCTCGATGCCTATTCGATTCGTCGTCAATTAGGGTCAGTGGAAGGTAAAAAAGTGGCTATTTTTGGCGATATTTTACATTCTCGCGTGGCTTTGAGTAATATTTATTGCTTAAAAAAACTCGGTGCAGAAGTAAAAGTTTGTGGTCCACCGACGCTCATACCCAAACATATCGAAAAACTCGGTGTTGGTGTGGAACATGATGTTAGGAAAACTCTGGCTTGGTGCGATGTCGCAAATATTTTAAGGATTCAGTTAGAACGTCAAGATATTAAGTTTTTTCCCTCTCTCCGTGAATATTCACAATACTTTGGTATTTCTGGTAAACTCATAGAAAGCCTTGATAAAGAAATCGTTATCATGCACCCTGGGCCCATTAATCGGGGCGTGGAAATCAATTCTGATGTAGCAGATTCACCCAATTCTATTATTTTAGATCAAGTTGAAAATGGGGTAGCCGTGCGTATGGCTGTTTTGTATCTCTTAGCGGGAAGGAGAAATAACTAATTTCCAATAACTAAATAAAAAAACCCGCGAGGGTTGCTCACGGGTAACGAAACGAATTTTACAATTCTTTAACCAAAACTTACACACATCTTAATTTTACCAACTATTATGCCA
>JAYTUQ010000392.1:0-1089 GCA_043744455.1 Saprospiraceae bacterium
GAAAACCTCACCGGAGCATTATTTTGACTAACTGTATGTTACCGCCAACCAAGTATAATAAATAGCGCAAATACAAACTAAAATAGATTGTTGTACGCCACCCTTTTTCAGCATTATAGTCCCAATAAATTAGTGTAAATTTAACAATCTAAACTTAAAGTTATGGACACACGTGTGATAAATATAGATCCGGAAATTCTAGGAGGTACTCCGGTTTTTTTTGGAACGAGAGTCCCAATAAAAAATCTTTTCGACTATTTAGAGACAGGTGACTCTATCGACCTATTTCTTGAAGACTTTGAAGGTGTAAGCAGGAATCAAGTTGTACGAGTTCTTGAAATGTCACAGAAGTTAATTGAAACGTCATCAAATATTCTAAATGAAAATATTGCTTGACGAATGCATTACCAAACGCTTAAAAAAATATTTAGAAGAATTTGAAGTTTTTACAGTTGGAGAATTAGAATTGAGCGGAATAAAGAATGATAAGTTGATGACATATTGTGTAGGAAATAAGTTTGACATTTTACTGACTATTGATAAAAACATACTGCACCAACAGAATCTAGATAAATATCCTGTTACAATCGTTGTTCTTAATTGCTTTACAAGCAAAATCGAAGAATTAATAACTTTTCTTCCTTCCTTCAAATTGCAAGTAGGCTCACTCCAAAAACATAAGGCTTACGTAATTGACAAATAGGGCAACGTAAAACAAAAGTCTCGAAACATGTGGGGCTATCTTCGTGGAGTGGACAAGCAGCAACTGCCCGGGATAGATTCAAGGAATCTCCCAGATCCTGCAATACCAATCGATGTACCCAAATGCTGAAAAATAACAATCACCTCAAGGGCTTGGCGGATTGAAACGTTTACCCCGGTGAAGCCCCACCCGACCTCCCCAACGGGGGGAGGAAGAAGCCAGACTTGTGCCGGAGTAAAAGCTAAAAGCACCCGACAAAAGAACGGAACAAGCGCAACTGAAGTTGATGATAATACAATTTTTTTCAGCCCAAAATTATTATACAGAATTTATCTCTTTATGCCAGCGGGCAATAACCAAAAAAGAATTAGTGAGGTAACAAATAT
>JAYTUQ010000393.1:0-4250 GCA_043744455.1 Saprospiraceae bacterium
GACACCGTTTTGTTCTCACCCCTAATTTCCCATTGAGTCAAATCCTTTTGCCATTTCGTTTTGATACTTCCAGAACGATCGCCCAAGCGATAGCTCCACTGTGTCCAATCATCAGGATGCTGCCATGTCATTGTCAAGTTACCCGCAGAACCGTCAATACTATCCACGTATATATCCCAATCCACAAAAGCATCATTGAATCGAGCAGAGAAACCCGTCAAGGTCTGCGCCGTCAAAGTTTGAAAACAACACAATAGAAAAAAAACAATCCAATTTTTCATGTCAAAGATGTTTTAGTACAAACACATAGCTTTTTAACTTTTCGAATTTCTACACCATATATATATGTGTCAGATTCTCACCTAACGCGATTCAATCCTGATTTCGCTTTTGCATGAAGTGCGTCAGCATGGTCGTCGGGATTCAAAACAAGGCAATACTTATAAAACTCTTGTGCTTTGAGTTTTTGACCAAAAGATTCATAAATCAATCCCAATTGTAAAGCCGCATTACAGGCGAAGTAGAATTTTGTATCTTTTCCGTTCTGAATCGTTTTATCATAATAAGGAATCGCATCGTTCGGCTTTTTCAACATTTGGAAAATACGCCCCATTCTGTACGAATACTCTAACTTTTGAGATACGTCACTAAAACTGTTCTCATTTTTAGAATTTAAATAATTGTATGCCTTTTGAAAATAACCACCATCGAAGTACAAACGGGCTCGTAGCAAAGTTGGATCAGGTGCTATGCCCGATTTGGCTTCTTTCAAAGCATTTTTATCACCTCCAACATCCGCACGTCCCATGGTTAAAGCACTCAACATCCATCCTTTGTAATCTTTCCATGACCCCCTCAGTAAATCTTGCCAAGCCAAGCGTTGATAAGCCTCCTTTATATAATTGCGTCCTTTAAATTCTGTTGTAAAACGCCTCAGATAAACATCGGCATCACCATCGCCACGATACATTTTAGCCAAACCCAACATATAATCAAGGTATGGAAACGATAAATAAACGCCACCTGTCGGACGATTTTGTAGTATTTCAATTGCTTTATCGTTGCGTCCTGTTCGCATAGCGACATTTGACAAAGCAAAAGAAGCCAACAAACTCTCTTTGGGTTTCAATTTTGTCGTATTCACTATCGCCCACGCGCTTTCATTTTCATTGTTTAAATGCAGCATTAAAAAAGCATACATCACTATGGCTTCTTGTTCAAAAGCGAAATCGTTGTTTTTCGCGTAGCGTATCACCTCCTCAATTTCAGCTTGCCCTTGCTCAGTCGTCCCTTTCATGCCCGAAACCAATTTCAAACCCCATTTATAATTATCAGGAATCGAACCGACGACGGCATGAAGCACGCCCAAACTCATTTTATTAGGCATAAACGAAGGAAATTTCTTTTGATTTCTTTCCAATTGCTCAAAAGCTGTACTCGTGGCATCGAAAGCCGAAAGGTAATCGCCAAATTTCGCTTTGTTCATAGCCCATAATAACCGCACTTGCGCTTGTGCAAAAAGATAATACGGCGAGCCGCTATCACCCCCCCTCAGTATAGCGAGCCTTTTTTCCTCATTTCTACTCAATCGATTATAATCAGATTTTTCTTCTCCAACAAAAACACGTAAGCAATCCACATAGTTTTCCACATAATAGGACATCAAATTATCTGGTTCGGCTTGACGCAGTTGGGCAATTTGAGCCGTTGCCTCCGACAAACGCAGAGCCATCGCTTTCTCATAAGCAGAACGAGCTAAAGGTGAAAATTCAAAATATCCCGATGCTTGTAGGTTATGAATAATCAAAAAAATAAAACAAGTCAGAAAGGCTTTTAAAACGGTCATATTCTTAATTTTATACACATTAAAACGTTAAAGTTACAAAAAGCGACATATTTCAGCCGTTGAAACCATCCAAACTGCTTGATATTGAAGGTAGATAGTCCTTTGCACGATTGAAAAGTGTTGTAAAAGTATGATAAACACTGCCACATGAAACGATAGAAATGGTTAATTAACAATACTTTACATTTTTTACTTTTAGTTTCACATTTTTAAGAGAACATATCAATCCTCATTTCCTTTAACTACTTTTGCACCATGCAAGTCGCCATTTTTAGCAAAGTCCTTCATCCAGAAGATTTACCACATGTTCAAAGCCTCTTTGATGCCCTGCATATGGAGAGGGTGAACACATATATATATGAGCCGTATTTTGAGCAAATAAAAGGCAAAGTCCACTTCAAACGGGATGTGGCTCTTTTTCAGTCTTATCTCGACTTCAAAATCCATATTTTCGATTATGTTATAACGTTGGGTGGCGACGGAACTATTTTGGATGCCATCACGCTTGTGCGCGATTCGGATGTGCCAATTATGGGTATCAATCTGGGACGACTTGGTTTTTTAGCGAATATCAACAAAAACCGTATCGAGGAAGCGGTGCAAATGCTCATTCAAGGGCAGTTTTCCATCGAAGGACGACGCCTGTTGCACCTAGAATCCAATTTACCCATTTTCGATGATGTCCGTTTTGCGCTCAATGATTTTACCATTTTGAAGCGAGATACCAGTTCTATGATCACTATTCACACCTATTTGAACGGTGCTTACCTTAATTCTTATTGGGCTGATGGTTTAGTTATCGCAACGCCAACGGGTTCATCGGGTTATTCATTGAGTTGCGGCGGTCCTATTGTTTTTCCGAATTCTGATAATTTTGTCATAACGCCTGTTGCACCGCACAACCTGAATGCCCGTCCTGTTGTTGTCAGCGACCGCTCTGTCATTAGTTTTGAAATAGAAGGGCGGGCAGATAATTTCCTTTGTACACTCGACTCACGCTTTGCTGTCGTCAATTCAGATTTTCAACTCGCGGTACGGTGCGCCGATTTTACGACTAAACTCATACAGCTTCATGGCGATACCTACTTGAAAATCCTGCGGGAAAAACTATCTTGGGGCTTAGATGCCCGTAATCATTAATTCGGTTTTCGTTACTCGTTACTTGAGTAACGAATAACCCATAACGCGTAACGAATTATGTTTTCAATCATCATACCGACTTGGAATAACCTTGAAATGCTCACATTGTGCATTGAAAGCATTCGTCAAAATTCCATTTTCCAACATCAAATCGTTTTACACATCAACGAAGGGGCAGATGGTACGCAAAAATGGGCGGATACTGAGGGGGTGGTTTATACCGCTTCACCAACCAATATCGGCATTTGCCATGCTGTCAATTTGGCTTTTGGTAAATGTGAAAAGGACTATATTGTTTACCTAAATGACGATATGTACGTTTTGCCAGAATGGGACAAATACCTTGTTTCAGAAATACAAAATATGGGCAATCAACATTTTATGCTTTCCGCAACGATGATTGAACCGCGTGAGACACGTGATAAAAACATCATTGTTGCTGATTATGGTCGTAATCTGGACGTTTTTCAAAAAGAAAAATTATTGGCTGAATTTCAGACCTATAATATGCCTAATTGGTCGGGTGCGTCATGGCCTCCGCTTGTTATGCGTCGCGAGTCGTGGTTAGCAGTTGGTGGTTTCAGTATTGAGTTCAGTCCAGGTATGTATAGTGACCCCGATTTATCTATGAAATTATGGCTCATAGGTTGCCGCATTTTTAAGGGTATTGGCGCAAGTCGGGTCTATCATTTTCAAGAAAAATCAACAGGACGCGTCAAAAAAAACAATGGACGTTTGCAGTTTATGCAAAAATGGGGCATTCCTGCTTCGTTTTTTTATAAAAACTACTTGAAAATGGGTGAGCCTTACACAGGCGAGCTATCAGAACCGTCTTTAAATTTTGACTTTAAATGGGCAAAGTTAAAAGCACGGTTTAATGGTTTTTTAAAATAAAATAGAATTTTTACTGAGGGGGTGCCTTGTGAACCAAAAACCATTAAATTTGTCAAAAAATAAAAAACATGACAAAGATACTGACTATAGAAATTAACGAAAGCGACGAAAGCGTTTTGTTGGAAATCTTTAAAAGATTTAAAGTTAAAATCACTGACTCTTATTTGACCGATGACCAAAAAATCATTCGGGAAAATTTGCGGCAAAAATATGTGACCACTGGTGAATGGGACAGCATGAGTTTGGAAGCAAAGGAAGATGCTGCAATATATGAAGACATTTTGCTTTCAGATGCGGCTAAAACGGTCAATACGGCGGACTTTTTAACAAAACTAAAAAACCGATGAATGTTGTTATCACTGAACGCTTT
>JAYTUQ010000394.1:0-1085 GCA_043744455.1 Saprospiraceae bacterium
GAATAGGTTTTTGCTTTTTTTTGCAAAAAAAAGCAAAAACCTATTCAATTTCCGTCTACTATACCTTGTCCGCAACCTTACCGACGTTTTATGTTTAAAATAATTTGATTTATTTTATATATTTTAACTCTATTATCTTGATACATATTAAAATTTGATTTATTTTTGTTTCCGCGTTCCGAAATAAAGTAATCCTTTCTCTCCCAACGCTTCCATTTATTAAATCACGTTTTAAAACCAGTCTGATGGCTAAGAAAGAAAAAGAAATCGACATGCGTGTACCGCAACCATTTACGCCTGCTATGTACAGCGAAATGAAAAATTTCCTCAATGGTATGCCCTCACGCACCGCTCATCTGCTCGACATTTCGGTCGATGAAGTAAAAAACTTCGTTAAAATCAGCGAAGACGACCGTACTTACATGGCTGATGTCGTCGAAGCAAACACTCTGCAACCCGATTTGATTGTCAACAGTGTGGATGTACCCACCATCGGTGATGCAGCATTGGCAGGGCAGCAAAATCGGGAACTGGGTAACCTCATGGTGACGTGGGGACAGTTGCTGCTGCGCAACGCTTACCAAGCCGAGAGTTTTGCCTACCAACACGCCTCGACATTCGAGCAATATGTGGATTTAGCCATAAGAAACAAGAAGCAAGGCGCAAAAATGGTGAAAGACAAACTTGTCTCCAATCGTGCTGACCGCGAACGCAAGAAAGCCGCCACCCGCAATGCAAACAAAGAGATGGCATTGACGAAAGAGCCTAAAATCTAAAAGTTTGTAGGCTCAACCACCCTGTTTACAGAAGTGACGGCGTGATTTGAAATCACGCCGTCACTGTGTTACAGGGCACTTTTTTAGTTTTGCTTGCCTTTTTGTAGCCTGTAAATCATAAAGTGGTTAACATTTGAAAGCAGACTCGTCCATAAAAAGCCCAGTATCATTAAAAAAGCACCCACGTATCGGATACCTTGAAGGTATCCGATACGTTTTTAGCCTAAATAAACAGGTAGGTTATTTCTTACAAATCCCCTTATGCGTTGCTTTTTCACTATTTTATCCAAAAAAACAAGTCGTGCAACG
>JAYTUQ010000395.1:0-1085 GCA_043744455.1 Saprospiraceae bacterium
GGGGCACTTTTCTAAGAAAAAAGCCTTTGATGATGTCAGAGGCTTTTTGTATTTTTGTAAAAAAGTAAAGTGATGCAATTTGTAGATGTAAAAAATGATATAGCCTTTCGTAAAATTTTCGGTAACGAGAACCGAAAAGAGACGCTTATTTCTTTTCTGAATGCCGTGCTTGACTTTCACAGCGACCACAGAATTAAGGAAGTGATGATACTCAACCCGTACCAACTGCCCAAACTCAAAGGCGGCAAAGTGAGCATCATTGATGTAAAGGCTACCGACCAACTTGGTCGAACGTACATCGTCGAGATGCAAGTTGGAGACCTTGACGGCTTCGAGAAACGAGTACTTTTTTATTCATCAAAAAGTTACAGCGACCAAATCAAACGGGCAGACTTTTACCGAAAGTTACGCCCTGTGATTTTTATTGGGATACTAGACTTCGAGCATACCAAAAACAAAAACTACATAAGCCGTAGCCAAATTCGAGACGTAGAAACAGGTGAGCAGACGATAAAAGACATGGAGTTCACCTTTGTTGAGTTGCCAAAATTCAATAAAGAACTGCATGAATTAAAGACCCTGACCGAGAAATGGGTTTACTTTATCAAGAACGCTGAAAATCTTGAAGTCACACCTGAAAATATCAATGACGAAGGCTTGAAATCTGCATACGAAGAAGCCAATGTACAGACTTGGACACAAGAGGAGTTAGATGCCTACGAATACGCATTTATGCGTGAGGAAGATGAAAAGGCAAGATTGGATAAAGCAAAGAAAGATGGTAAATTTGAACTTGTTGTTGAACTTTACGAAGATGGTATGCCAATCGAAAAAATTGCTAAATTGTCAAAAATGGCAGTTGAAGAGGTGAAAGAAATCGTTGAGCATAGCCCCGATAAGTAAACCGCCCATCAAAGCGTTGACGCAAACCCACCGCTAAAAGCCCACACACAAAAGCCAACGCAGGCGACGGGTGTTCGTCAACGAAACCGTCAGTCTGTGCAAAAAGTCGTTTTCAATCAAAAATGAAAGTATATTATTTGACACTTTCATCTTATTTGAGAATATTATTCCGAAATAATCAG